>BLLW01000008.1 GCA_011959285.1 Lachnospiraceae bacterium
CATTTGTCAAGGTTCTGCGTTTTCATCTTGTTGAGACGCAACTCTGATATAATATCATAAGTTTATCTCTAAGTCAAGATGTTTTTTATTTTTTATTTTCCACCATTTATAACTTAGACGGTGGATTTACATTATAGCATCTTTTGCAGAAGCTTGTCAATAAATTAATTATAATTTATTGAGCCAAAAAAGGCTTGCCTTTGTCAATTTGCTATATGCTTTAGCATCAAACAAAAATTTAGAAGTATCACAAGTTAAGATACTTCCAATTCTATTGGCAGCTAAAACGGAGAAAGAGGGATTTGAACCCTCGCGCCGCGTGAACGACCTACACCCTTAGCAGGGGCGCCTCTTCAGCCTCTTGAGTATTTCTCCATAATCTGAATTACACCGCTACCAATATTTTATTATTCTTTTGTGACGCAAAAGTTATTATACATAAGCATATTTTGTTTGTCAATGCCCTTTCTGCTAAAAAATCATTAAAATATCAATGTTCGTTATTCTTTCTAGCTTTATTGCCCTTACAGATTAAAAATCTACAATAAAAATGAAGACAAAATCAACTCAATGTCCATCTGAAGAACATACCAACATTTTTGTTAAAACCCCTCGCAATAGTTGAATAGCATTCAGCCTGTATACCCAGAAATTGTATTTTCAATCCGCCTTTTAACTTCCTCAGCAATTTCTATTGTCTTCATATTTTTATATTCTTCATAATAAATGGGAGGCATATAAATGAGTTTAACTGTAACTGGACGAATCGATTTTTCATCAAAAGGTTTGAATGAGTCAATTAATGCGCAAGGTACGATAGGGCATTTCGCTTTAACCGCACTCTTAAAACTGCCTCCTTTAAATTCCAAAAGCCGATTTCCCATTTGGCTGCGTGTACCCTCTGCAAAAATCAGAAAATTCTTTCCTGCCTTTACCTCCTCTGCCATAGAAATGATTACATTCATAGACTGTTTGATATCTTCACGGTCCATGGCATATGCGCCTAATGCTTTAATTACTTGTTTCAAAAGTATAATATTGCTGGCTTCTTTCTTTGCAACAAAAGAAAACGATCTGGGGCAGGAATCCAAAAATACAAGCACATCAAATAATCCTTGATGATTTGGATAAAAAATAAATCCATCTTCTTTGGGCATATTTTCAATCCCATACGTTTCAATTGTTACTCTTCCTGCATGATTAGCCTTCTTGGTTACTTTCTTAATAAACTGAAAAGATTCTTCAAACGAAATTTTACGGCTTACTCCACACCACCAAATTCTGATAAGATAATAGGGAGCTATCCAAAAAAGTCTGATTACCATTAATGCAATTCTCATTATGCCTGCTCCTATTATTATTCATCTTTTTTATACTGTTCTATGGCTGTTTCATAAAAATTATTACCGTCAGAATCGATTACTACAATAACTGGAAAATCCTTTACCTGAAGTTTGCGTATCGCTTCGGTACCCAAATCATCGTATGCAATTACTTCGGAATTTATAATTGATTTTGAAAGCAATGCACCAGCGCCGCCCACAGCCGCAAAGTAAACAGCACCGTTACGTATGATTGCCTGCTTTACATCATCACTTCTCTTTCCTTTCCCGATCATACCCTTTAATCCCAGGTCTAGGAGGGAAGGAGCATATTTGTCCATTCTGCTTGCAGTTGTAGGACCCGCTGAGCCAATTGGGCGCCCCTCTCTCGCCGGAGAAGGTCCCATATAATAAATAACATTGTGATTTATGTCAAAAGGAAGTTCCTTCCCTTGTTCTATAGCTTCGTACATTCTCTTATGTGCAGCGTCCCTTGCAGTATAGATAGTTCCAGTTATATAAACATAATCACCGCTGTGCAGTTCTTTTGCCACCTGATCATCATAAGGTGCCATAATATATCTATCCATAATCATTCCCTCTTGTTCTTCTTTAAAGTATTCTCACACAATGCCGGTTTACATGACAACAGATATTGACTGCAACTGGAAGCCCCGCAATATGCGTAGGATAAGTTTCAATATTGACTGCAAGTGCCGTCGTACTGCCACCTAATCCGCCCGGTCCAATCCCAGTTCTATTGATTTTATCAAGCAATTCTTTTTCCATGTCACATACGTAAGAAACAGATGAACACTGGTTTATGGGTCTAGTCAATGCTTTTTTGGCGAGGAGCGCACACTTTTCAAAAGTTCCCCCAACACCGACCCCCACCACCATTGGAGGGCATGCATTAGGTCCTGCATCTTTTACTGCTGTAAGAATGGCATCTTTAACTCCTTCCATGCCATCTGCCGGTTTCAACATAAAAATCCGGCTCATATTTTCACTTCCAAATCCCTTAGGCGCTACCGTAATTTTAATCTGATCACCTTCAACAATATCATAATGAATCACCGCTGGTGTATTATCTTTTGTATTTTCCCTGAAAATAGGATCACTTACTACCGATTTACGTAGAAATCCCTCTCTATAGCCCTGCCGTACTCCTTCATTAACTGCATCTGTAAGCACACCACCTTCTATGTGCACATCCTGACCAATCTCCAAAAAAATAACTGCCATTCCGGTATCCTGGCAAATAGGAATCTTGTCTTTTGCTGCAATCTCGAGATTATCCTCAAGCTGACCTAAAATCTGCTTTCCAATAGGTGCTTCCTCTTCTTTGACCGAATGCTTCAATGCTTCTTTCATATCTTCTGTCAAATAATAATTTGCCTCTATGCACATTTCTTTTATCTTTGTTACAATTTCTTCTACATGAATTGTCCTCATCTCAAGCAATCCTCATTTTTATTTGGTAATTATATTTTTTATTTGTGCAAGTTCTTCCTGATCGGGTTCTCCTGCAATATATTTTAAAATTTCTCCGTCATCTTTGTATCTTGGAATCAAATGCATATGAAAATGAAAAACAGTCTGACCTGCAGCTTCCCCGTTATTCTGAACTAGGTTAAATCCATCACAATTTAATTTATCGGTCATGGTCTTCATCATTTTTTTTGCCAGCCTCATGGCATCTGCTGCCATATCCTCTGGCAATTCATACAGATTTGCGTAATGCTGTTTTGGGAGAATAAGTGCATGTCCTCTTGTAGCTGGACTTACATCAAGAATTACTCTAAACTGTTCATCTTCATATAATGTATGTGATGGTATCTCTCCTGCAATAATTTTGCAAAAAATGCAATTGTCCTTTCTCATAGTTCTTCTCCTCTCAAACAATTAAAATGGTCTTTCCATAAAATTAAATATCTGATCTAATGTCCGAAGGACCTTAAAATCACCTTTCATCTTCATTGCACCACCCATAAATGCTCTTTGGAATGTCATCCTAGCATAAATAATATCATTCATCGTATCCCTGTTGATCTGTATATCTACATCAGGATTTTCTATGTTACCATAATAATAATTTTGCTCTGCTCCGTCAATTTCTATAATCAGCGGTTTCTTTTTTCCTTCTATCTGAATTTTATAAGCCGCCCTGAACCCTGCCTGCGGTGTAAAATGTTCTTTGAATTCGTCAATAAACTCCTCTTTATTCTCTTCTTGTTCACTACTGCCCATTAAATCCCTGAACATACTGGTAAGTTCCTGAATATCCTTTTTCTGCCGTTTTACATACAAATCATCAGAAACATACTGTGACAATTGCTCTGATTCCTGGGGGGTCAGATTAATGTTTTTATCAATCGAGACCATCTGTTTTACCGCTTGATTGCTTGCTGGAAAACATGCCATTTTCTGATTAATCGTACGATACATATTTTCCGCCTTTTTTTCTATAATTTTGATATAACTCTCGTTATTCTCAAAAATGGATGTGTCGGCAATATAACCACAAATTCCGCTGCAGGGAAGCCCTCCTAAAATTTCCCATGACGAAGAAAGTGTCAGCTTTCCTTCTCTTTCTCCGTAAGTGGTAGACATGACAACCGGACACATATAGGTCTTTGAAATTTTTTCCTTATCTCCATATAACCAGCAGGCGTCTAAAAATTGGTGCATATACCCCCCAATTCCATACCATTCTACTGTAGATGCAAGAATGACACCATCTGCTGTTTTTATCGTTTGCGGCAGTGTAGGTATATTATTCTTAAGTTCATATAAATTAAATCTTTCAACAGTGACATGGAGTTCCTCTAAAACTCCCTGCATTTTATTGATTACATACAATGTAGGGTCATCCATCAACCCTCTGCCTCCATAATAGATATTAATCTTCATATTGCCCCTGCCTTTCACTAAAATACTACATTTAGTATAAAGCGGTTTTTCTCATCTGTAAATAAATTTTAGCTTTCCTAGACGGATTTCATCACCAGGTTCAATTATTTCCGACGCATTTGGCGTAAGACGCATTCCATTTCGAAACGTTCCGTTGGTTGAATTTAAATCTGTAACATAAATTTTATTCCCTTCTCTAGAAAATTTGGCATGCATACGGCTGATACTGTGCTCATCAATGACCATATCAACCGCACCTGCAAGTTTCCCAACAATTAGTGGGAGTCTTCCAAGATCAATATGGCATTTCATTTTTTTGTCTGTACTATATAACTTATTCTCATAGTTTTCTGTCCAGGGAATATACACCGTATTTCCAAAATCTGAATCTGGCGTTGGCACATCGCTTTCATTAGTAGGCGCATATCGGTAAATCTCTTTTACATCTTTTTCTTCTTGACGGCATTTATTTCTAAATAGAAACGGATAAACATACCATGCCAATGATCCCAAAAATAATCCCGCAACGATTACACATGCTGCCATTAAGTAAATTTCTTCCTGATAGGAAAGCTGATAGGTATATCTAATATAAATCAAAATACCCACTCCTGCAGCACCCGCCCCCCATGGTGCAGCCAATTGTCTTATAGATCTTTCACTTTGATTCTTTCCCGCTTTTTCTATTGACTGAAGTAAATTTGTTTTTATTTCTTTTTCGGCTTTGTCGTCCTGCTGCCAGTCGCTCTTTTCGCATCTGATTTCTTCACATCGAGATTCTTCGATATTTTTCTCCTCTCCTGCAATATCATCCTGAAACCACTTTAGTACTTCATCCAACACAAACTGTTCTTGGTGAACTAAATCTGCTATTTTATATACTGTTTCTACCGCCTTCATATCTTCATTATCCACCTTGGAAATAAGAAAATCCATTAGCTGAAAAAAGGTTTTTTCTTCTGAATCTGGATAATATAAGAAGGCATATTCACCTGTCTCAATATTCTGAAAAACATATTCCGGCAAAAGCAAAAGGCAGCTACCATCCAGCAAATATTTCTGCAACATATCATTTACAATTTTAAGCTGTAAGAAAAATCTGCAAAGTTCTTTCATTCCAATTTTTTTTCCATCATAAATGCTCAAAAGACTTTGCTTTGAAGTAATTTCATAATATAATAAAACTTCTCCATTAATATACCTTTCTTGACTTGCTAAAAGCCCCTGTATCTTATTTTCCGTTACCATTTTTCTCTGATAAACATTTTCTTTTAAGTTTCTATTTTCTTTTATAATAAGATAGTTATGTCTATAATCCTTATAATACTTCACATCAAACATTTTGTTCTCTCCTCCATTTTCTTATCATCAGCACAGGATTCCATTTCTGCGCCTCTTTTTTAATAAAATTATTACTTCCTCTTTGTCTGATCTGCACTAGAACAGCGTCTTGGGATATTATGCATGACCCCAACTCTGCTGGAAAAAAAGGATGGAATTCCTTTCTTCGTTCTATTCTATCTTCTATATATTTCTGAGGCTGCCAAAATTCTTCATCTTGTAAACCATAAATTACTTCTCCATAATGTTCTTCCCCCTGCGTAAATCTTTCCCCACGCATGGCAAGCAAAAAGGTGTCTTGAGAAATTGCACAACGACAATATAGAAATAATGCGGTAAGAATAATAAGCAAGTATAAAAATATAACCAACGGCATAATAAAAGATGCCTCTATCGTAAAAGATCCCTTCCATTTTTTATACATATGCTAATGCCACCTCCATTCCTAAAAGTAAAAAGGGCACAAAAGGAATTGGTTCTTTTTTTCTTTTGATAGCACAAACTATTCCCCAAATTCCTGCTAACATGATTCCAATGCTCACTACAGCCAGAGTAAACCACCCTCCTGTCCATAGTCCTAATGCTAAAACGCACATTCCATCTCCATATCCAATTGCTTCTTTTGATAAAAGCCCAATTAACAAAAGAACGCTTCCCGGCAAAAGGCTCCATAAAATATCATTCCATAAAAACCCCCTTGTTAACACTTGAAAGAATATTGCGGAAAGTGCAAAAAGAAACACACAGTAAATTGATATTTTCTTCTCTTTAATATCTTCTGCCGATAAACCAGCAAGAAAGAAAAGGCTGATACAATAAGCTATCATTTCATTTTTATCCTCCGCACTTGCTGCAAGCAGCATAACTGTCTGCTTCGCTTAAGGGAATCATATATACCTCTCTCTTGAGAGCAGAACAATCTGACTTTCCATGGTATCGATTTCCATCATTAGTGATATAAACAATACCAGCTTTCAAGGGGCGGCATCTTGCGCAGGCGTAATACTTTTCTCCCCAGTGATTTCTCTGTGAAACCAGACTCTCAAATTCTGCCGCCTTTACCTGTACTTTTAAATAAGTGCAGGTAAATGAAATATGATATTTGCTACCTGTTTTTGTCACATAAACATAAGGTTCCAGCTGTTTTTCCTGTCCTTGTTCTTCAAGACCTGTATACCCTATAAAGGCATGACTAAAAAAACGATCCCTGATTACGACTTTTCCGATTGGAAGCCAATCAATAAACGGCTTTATCTGATATTCTGCTATAAATGCAACACTCCCGTCTTTTGCTATAGTCGACAGATTCTGAATCTTTACACCATTTCTTCCACCAGATACGCATAAATAGGGATAAAGCTGATCATCCAGATATCCTTTTACCTGGCTTTCAATATCTGCGGAAGGTTGATTTGCATACTTTTCCAGATAGCTTGTAAACGCATATTGGTTCCCAGACTGGTGCATCGCTTCCTGCGCATCTGACTGAAAACGTACTGCCTCTATACTTAAGAGTATTGTAATCATAAAAAACAGGAAGATGGGAAGCACCAGACTACCCTCCACAGCCATACTTCCTTTTAGCTTTCTGGAAGAAAAGAAAAATGCTCTCTTTATTTTATTTACCTTGAGAGAAGAGACCTTTACCATTGTTATTAGTTACACTGCTTTGTCTAAAGAGAGCACTTTTCCTTTCTTCCATATTTCCTAAAAATAGCCGTACAGCCGTCTTAATTCATAATTGCAACCATAACCTGTAGCAGTTATATTTGCTTCATATCGTTCTATGCACCAGTCCATTTTAAAATTATGATTTCCGTCAGAAAGCCTTATATCCATCTCCATAATATCCATTGCACGCAGATTGACAGTTTCTTCCCCGGCAAGCAAAATCAATCCCCCAAGATATTGCTTATAAGACCATCCTTGACCGCCTTCTACATCATATGATCTGTCCCCAAGCACACAAGAGACAGACATGCTATGACTAGATTTTCTAACAGGAATGCTTTTTCCTTTATAAAGCGCCCTGACATCACCTACGCTTTCGAGAAATGCACATGCATACAAGATACTTTCAGCAACAGGCGCCTTTAATTCTTCCTTTAAAGATACAGCCTGCAGATTCTCTGCTAGCGCAAGTGCCTGCGCCCTTAACTGCCCATCCTCTAAGGCACAAATCACATTATCAGCAAAACGTATTCTAAACAATTCTTCCGCCACCGCTCTTACATTTTCCAAATCAGAAGCCTTTCCCTCTACTATATATTCCATCTGGCAGGACAGGAGAGATAAGGCTCTTGGGTTTTCAAAATACCCCATATTTTCATAAAGGTAAGATAAAAACAAATTATCTTCTTTTTTAAATGACTGCCTGGTGCTGATGATGTTTTCTATTTGTCTATGAGATATGTAGTTTTCCAAAAAGATCTTGGCAGGATTTACTGCATCCAAATTTATTTCAGCCAGAAACAAGATATCGCTCTGCGCCAGATGATAGATTCCATCTGCCGGATTGGACAGCGGAACTTCCTCCCATATTCCTTCTTCGTTTAATATGCGGGGAAGCTCCATGCTATTTAACTGTTCCATAATGCTGTCCCATTCTTCCATGGGTGTACTTTGGCTTAGCTTCCGCATCTCCCCCATTTGCGAAGATATATCCCTTTCTTCACCGCAAATACCAGTGTCTTCCATAATACAAACAGCCTGATTTCGCATAGATGCACCCATATCTGCTGCAGCAGTCTCAAAATAAGGAATCACTACCTCTTGAACGTTAATCTGCCCCCATGGTGCATTTTTTTCTGTTAAGATTTTTGTCGTATTTTCTTCTATGTAAAACTTTAGTCTGTCTTCTGTATTTGAAATGCAGGGGTGCCTTTCTAAATAAGAGGCATCAATATAAATAAGACCATATCTTTCAAAAAGCCCTATATGAAATTCAGATAAAACTGCATTCATGCCAGTATCCACTGCACACTCATATCTAACCTTCACTGCATTTTTGACAGCATTTCCAGTAAGAAGAAGAATGAATCCTGTGAGCAACGATAAAGATAGAGATAAGAATACCGTTAAATGTCCCTTCATCATGCAAGAATAGCAGAACTGTCTACCGCTATCTTTTCAAATATAGTACCTGCCAGCTCCTGAATCTGCGTCTTGAAGATTAGTACAAGACCAATTAAAACTACAATAATCAATATCATTTCTACCGTTCCCATTCCTTGATTATTACTCTTCTTCTTTCTTGACTTTATTTCTTGTTTTTTCATATTTTTCCTCCATCCGTATTTTCATTTTCTTCTATATATCTCATAGCAACTATTAAATTCCTCCAAAATCAAGATATGCAGGTACTAAAATCAAAAACATAACCACCACCAGCATCACCATCATTGGCAACAGCAATCTGGTTCCTGCCTCCTCGCCTGCTTTTCTTGCCATATTCCGCCTATCCTCCAAAGCGCCCTCCGCTTCCTCCGAAAGCATCACAAGAAGTTGTCCATTTCCCTGTTTTAAATGAACTGCCAGCAAAAAACTCAGCCTTCGATACCTCATTTCTCCACATCTTTTTCCAAATTCCCGGTAGACCTGCTCCTCCAACACGCCATTTTCCAATTGGCAGCAGGATATCTTTATTTCATCATACAGATATCTTTTTTTCTTTTTCATCCCATACTCATAATCCTTCATGATTCTGTAAAATGTATTTTTAACACTAAGACCCGCAGACATGTAGAGCCGAAGTTTACTGACAAATCCAGGATAGTCCAGGAGTAATTGCTTATTTCTTTTTTTACAATCTCGCTCCAGATCCTTTTCTATTCCTTTTACCACCATTACACATCCCAGTACCGTCAAAAAAAGAAGCAATACTGCATAATTATGTCCGACTTCTCTCCACGTAATAAGTTCACCTTCCAGAGAGTCTGGAAGAAAAATCTCTTTATCTTCCTTTCCCTCATGGTTTATGGTAAGAAGCAAATCCTCTAGCTGACGAAAGAAACGCTCTTCTTCACTGGATGTATCCGGCAATACGCATATTTCATAAATAAAACTGTTTTTTTTCTGTCCATAAACTATTGTCACCCTCAAATTTACTTTTTCTTCTCTATCAACTCCTTCTCTATTTACCTTTCCATTCTTATCTATTCTATCAGTATCGCTGCTTTCCCATATAAGGCGGAATGGATATCCATCTACAAATGTAGGAAGACTTAAGTCACTGACCACATGATCAAGGTCCGTATTTTCTTTTTTAATCCATTCCGGCAGTTGTATATATAGCTCCTTTTGTAATCTATCCTGTTCTTGCTCGGAAAGTTTTCTTGCTTCCACAAGAAAAGGAATCCGTCTGCTCCATTTTTCTGTTTCGGCAATCAACGTCACACGATAATCCCCAGCGTCCCATTCATTTCTAAAAAGACGCATCCCTTCTGCAATCCTACCCTCTACCCGGCTGCTCAGATAAAGGCAGACAACAGACACAATCCCAATACCTATAACCGTAAACATAATTGCCATCCTCTTTATTTGGAAATAATCATACAGTTCTTCCATGTTTTCTAGTGGGTAGAGCTGCTGTAACTCTTTACACACTTTCTGATTCTTTTTCTTGAAGATAAACGGCTTCCATCTTCTGTAAAGCCTTTCTGATAGAGATAAAAACGGATGTTTCATCAAATACCTCTTTCTATGCTGAGAAATTATATTTTAACTGAAATTATATAAACAGACAGTACATAGGCTCCTATGTAAACCAGCAGACACAGACTCATAATAAAAATTCCTGCCGAAGAGTAATACAGACCTTGAAAATATGAAGGAGATGTAATATTAATGTAACCCATGATAGTAAACGGCATGATATTCATAATTTTTTGTTCCAGCCTTCGGGCACTTAACAAAACCGCAATTTCTTTTTCTGTTTCTATTTTTTGGACAATGATATGCGCTGTTTTTTCCATTATCGCAGCCATATTTCCGCTGCTTTTCTGAGAAATCTCATATACTTGTGCAAATTCGATTATTTCTTCAAGATCAATCATATTTCCCATCTGCTTCCACAGTACAGAAAAGGAAGTATTATTTTCCCTGCCTGATTTTAGAAAACACAGCATACGGCAGACGCTACTATCTTCACCGTACAATCCTTTCATATCCTGATAACTTGAAAGAAATGCATTTTCTGCCGAATATCCTGCTTTTTGTCCTGTTGCTGTGACAAGCATCAATTCTTTAAATTCTTCCCTTGCGGCATCCTTTTTCTTTTGAAAGAGTATTCTTTTTTCCATTAGATAATATCCAATCCCAATTCCGCAAAGGGGCAGAAGCGCCCAAAATGACTTGTAGAAAAAATAGTCCAGCGTTAAAGTTACAATTAACGTCTTTCCCAACAAATATCTTTTTTCTGAAGCAGATAATCTAAAGAAACCTTCTCTGTCATTTTTGTGCCATTTTAAGCTTTTCCACATGCCTAAATTCCCCCAATTTATTTAAAGTACCGTATATGCTGCCATTTTCAGAAATTCCTTTGTGCTCAAACCGATAGATTGTTTTCATTTTTACTTCACCCTCTTCAATTTCTTCCGGTTCCGCAATTTCCAATACTCGCCTGCTTCCATCCTTAAGTCTTCCTAGATGAATCATAAGATCAAATCCCGATACAATCTGTCTTCGTATAGCTGAAAGAGGCATATCCATTCCCATAAGCACCATCGTTTCCAGGCGGCTGACCACATCTCGTACACTATTTGCATGCACCGTCGTCATTGCACTGTGCCCCACGTTTATGCTCTGCAGCATGTCCACTGCCTCCTTGCCGCGCACTTCTCCTACGATAATCCGGTCAGGACGCATTCTCAAGGATGCTTTTAACAAATCCCTAATGGTTATTTCCTTACATCCTTCTACATTGGCATTTCTGGTTTCCAGACTGACCAGATTGGAAATATTCCTGATTTGTAATTCAGCACTGTCCTCAATCGTGATTACCCGCTCGGTATCAGGAATAAATTTTGAAAGAACATTTAAGAACGTGGTCTTCCCTGACCCAGTTCCCCCACTTACCAGAATATTGCATCCTGCCTGCACAAGAACTTTCAATTGATTCGTACATTCCTTTGACAGACATCCCATGGAAAGTAATTCTTCTATGGTGATAGGATTCGGAGGAAAACGCCTGATGGTGAGAATCGGTCCATTGATGGCGACAGGATCCAGCACCACATTTACCCTTGCTCCGTCTGAAAGTCTGGCATCCACAATGGGGGATGCTTCATTTACCACCCGATTACATCCTGCAGTAATCTGCCATATCACATGCTTTAGTTTTTCTTCGGATTCAAAGCGTATTGCAAGCTTTTCTATTTTTCCCTTGCGTTCTATAAAGATGCCCTGTGTTCCGTTAACCATAATTTCTGTAATCTGTGGATCTTCAATCAATTCCTGCAAAATTCCAAGCTGCCTGATTGAATGAAAAATTTCTCTGCGAAACTGCTCCCTGACCGAAACCTCCAAGTATCGTTTCTTACTCTCCAAATGAATCTGTTCGTCTATCAGTTCCATAATCTCATCTTCCGTCATTTCTCTAGACAGATTCAGCCTTTCTAAAATCAGTTCCTGTAAATCCTTGCTCTTATCCATCTGTCTCCTTTCCGAAAAGCATTGGAAATACCTTTGATTTAATATAAGCCGCCAGTTCCCCGTAAGTCAGCTCCTCAAAATGCACGGGAAGCTGTTTGAAGATGGGAAGTCTGCATTTCGTCGTTCTGGCTGTGATATCTCCATAATGCATACTTTCCAATACTTTTTCATACTGTTCTATTTTAGCAAGCGCCGCACCGTCTTCCCTTGAAATAGTATAGATATAATTGCACTCCCGAAGCACATCCCATAAATCCAATATTCCATCCGACAAATCTAGTATCATGAACTCGTATTCACTGCTTTTTTCAATTTCCTGAAACAAATCAATCCATTGCGCGCCTCTGATTCCGGCTAAATTTTGATAGATTTCCGCAGGCGGTATAAAATCCAACCCATTCACCGTTTCTATCATACTCTCCATACGATAAGCCAGTTTCTCACGAGCGCATGAGAAGTAATACATCAGATCTGCAATATCACTGTTAAAATTTCTGCTCATCATGCGAGCAAAACCTGAATATATCTCAAAATTCAAGTAAAGAGTTTTATAATGCTTTGCCAACATTTGTCCAAGCGTTAAAGAAAATGTAGTCTGAAGGCATCTTCCTATTGGCGTATAAACACCGATGATTTGCATTTTCTTTAATCCTGTCCGTAAAGGTGTATGCACCTTTTCCGATTGATCGGTATAATATTCCATGACTTCGTGAAGAATGTTTTCACATGATTGGTATTTGTTGATATGACGCAGAGTTTTATTCAGATTTTCCCCGCTTTCGCTGAGAATGATAATGTGTGGAATATTTAAGGTCTCCACTTCCTGTTGATAGGCGTTTTCTGAAATGAGGAGACATTCGATTTCTTTAATTTTGGCGCAAGAGAAAAATCTGTTTCCATCTGTAAAAATATAAACCTCAAAAGGCAGATTCTTCTTTCCGCTGATAAATTCCATTAATCGATATGCATACCCCTCCTCGCTGTCAAAAATCGCAAGGACTCTTTTATCCAACAATGCCCCCCTTTCTGATTGTAAAATCAAAATACTTTCGCAAAATTCATAATTCTAAAATATGAATACGGAATCTCGGAAGGAACCCTTCCAAATGAACCGGATATCCCCGCACCTTTTCGTACAGTTCTATCCGCCAAGAAAAATATTAGATCAAGAACGTTCTTGTTTGTAAATTGGATTATATAAAAAATATTTTGAATTGTCCATAGGTAAATTGTATATTTTGAATTTTTGTAAGTATTTCACAAAAAATTAAATGATTTATTTTTGAAAAATCCATATTCCCTTGATAAATCAAGGTTTTCAAATGTCAAAACCTGCTACAGCAGATGCTCATTTTCTTATTATAAACTATAGAAGCATATAAAAATTGATACCGTAAAGCATGGCAATTCCCGGAAATCCCAATACACCGGTGGTCAAAAATGTAATTGCATTATAGCCGATTTCCAATCCCGGGAATGCATCTGCAAGCAGAAAATTGACAAAATAAATTGACATCATACCCAAAACGCCTCGAAGCAGGAAATTAATCAACCATTCGGTCTGGCTTTTCATCTTACCAATCATCAGCACTGCCACCAATATTACCACTATCAAGATAATGCCCATATAAGTATCCATATTGCTTTTCCCTCCTTTTGTTCAATATATGTCCAAAAATCAATGCATATACCCGAATAAAAGGAAAAAATATGCTTATACTCATAACATACAGGTAATTAATGGATAAAATCGGAATAATATGTAAAGAGAAAAGCGCTGCCTGCGCAGACTTCTTATAAAATATGAAAAAGGGGTATGCCATGAAAATGTATTTTAGCCAGAGTTCCCGCGTAAACCGCACACTGTCTGAAAAAGAAATCGAACGGAATGCATTGCTGTCCGATTTAGAAAAAACAAAAAAAGCATTGGAAATTGCATATTCCGGCTTTGACAATGTGACAGAGCCGGATCTAATCGATTGTTACATTTATGAGGTAAATTCTGTCTTAAAACGCTATAAATTCTTATTAGAACAGGCAGCGGCTTTAAGCCTGCTGCCTGAAGAAGATACACATTCTGCACCTTTAGGCACGGAAACCCCGCTCACTCCCTTGGTAGGCTAAGCTTTCCGTTAATGTATTTTTGCCATAAGTAAGACCAGCATAAACTGCCTGGGTATTGGACATCACAGAATCAGAAGAATCCTGCCTGCTAATCTCCTCGTAAGCCCCATGAAGTTTTTTCATGACTGTTTCTACGTGTTCTAATTCCTTAGTGGAATTACGTATATCCGCCCTTGCCAGTTCTCTGTTAGCATAAAGATAAAGCTGCAATAAATTCATTGCCGGTTCATATTCAAAATGGAGGGATGCCATCAATTCGTTGAGACATCCTCTCGATTTTCTGATACCTTCCCTAAAGTTATTTCTATCATCTTTTTCATAGGCTTCCCTAGCTTCTTCAAGGTAAGCAAGAAGCATTTCATAAAGAATGACCACCAACTGTGACTTGTTTGCCTGTGTTATCTTAAGAGTGAATTGCTGCTTTAATTCCTTTGTCATTGCATGTTACCTTTCTATTGCAATAATTGAAGTACCTGAGCAGGACGCTCATTTGCCTGTGCCAACATGGAAGTACTTGCCTGCGTCAGCACCTGCACCGTCGTGTATTCTGTCATCTCTTCCGCCATATCCACATCCATAATACGGGAATATGCCGATGTCATGCTCTCGTTGGAAATATCCAGGCTGCTGATTGTATGCTCCAAACGGTTCTGATATGCACCAAGACCACTGCGCACAGATGAAATATATTTGATTGCATCTTCCATTCTGCCAAGTGCATCTGCAGATCCCTCTTCGGTGGATAAATCTATAGAAGAAATGCCTATGTTCTCCAGATTTACTTTTGGAATCCTGATACCCAGCTGCTGTCCTTCATTAGCTCCAACCTGCATATCCATAGCGCCAAAACCAGTTAAATCCAAAATTGCATCGATCTGAGCCGCACCAGTTCCGTCATCTTCTACATGAAGCTTCAATTCAAAGTCTTGACTACCTCTAATCGTCACTAAATTACCATCAACCTGGCTTACCCTCACATCGTCAGGAAAGGCAGGACCGCCAGCAACGCCGCCCACCTCTTCTATGGTACCGTCTGCATTAAATACAATACCTGTCAAGGATACATTATATGTTCCACTTTTAATTGCATCGCTATAATAAGTTACCTTCACATTTTCCTGATCCGTATAACCTTTTAAATCAAAAGAACCATCCAGCAATTTCTGTCCATTAAACTCTGTCTCAGCAGAGATTCTTGTAATCTCTTCCTTAAGCTGCTGTACTTCTGCATTGATCAATCTTCTGTCATCGTCTGTCAAAATCCCGGTATTGGATTTTACGGAAAGTTCATTGATTCTTTGAAGCATATCATGAATTTCTGAAAGGCTGCCGTCAGCAATCTCAATAATGGAAACACCGTCAGAAGCATTTTGTGTCGCCTGGCTGATTCCTTTAATCTGTGCATTCATACGTTTTGACATAGCAAGACCGGACGGATTATCTTTTGCATTGACAATCTTAAGACCGGAAGAAAGTCTTCCTAGTGACTGCTGAAGTCTGTTATCATTTCTGTTTAACTGGTTTGTGGCAATGGCTGCCGATGCATTATAACTGATTCTCATACACTGTATTTCCTTTCTTCAATCCTATTTCCTGTACATATCCAATAAATGCTTTAGCTGCCTTGTAAAGCATCTGTGAATCGTTTCCCGACTTTCGGTTATGGGATTCTTTTAAGGAGAACTCCGTCATATCCAGATTTTCTCCAACGGCAAAGTAAATCTCTCCTGCCGGAATCTTCTCTTCTCTTAACTTATGTTCCAAAATATTCTTGTTATCATTTAGAAGCCTGCATCCATCCTTGGATCCACAAATACCAAATCCTGAAAGTCCCTGTTTTGTCATCTTAAATTCGGCGGCTGTCTTACCAATGACTTCTGATTCAAAGGTTATGGCAACCTTACTTTCCTGTGCATCATTATGTATGATCTTTAAATTGATGGATGTAAGCACGCCGTCTACATTTGCCGGTATCTCATAATTTTCTTCCCTTGCCATATTGCCCATAAACGACATCTGCTTATAAAGAACGCTCATAGCTTTTATATCCAGTGCAGCATAGGTATTGGAAAATGCCATTTTCTTCATCATACCCTGAATTTTCTGTAAAAATCCGCGGTATGCCTTTTGTGCATCTTCTTTTCCGTCAAGATGATTCAGAATCTCTTCTCCTGCTTCTTCTAAAACATCTTCCGCTTCATCCTGATCTTTAAACCTGTCAAATTCTTTCCAGATTTCTTTTGGATTCTTTAAAAGGGCTCCGGCTGCCATAAGGTGGTCGGCACTAATCGGCTGGTTATAATCATTAAGATGTTTTAACACTGCCTCTTCGGATTTTACTGCCCCGCGTATCTGTTCATACATCATGCGGTCAAATTCTTCACCGGCATGATCACTTCCCGCATCATCCAGAAACTGTTCCAGTTCCTGCTCAGTAGGCAGAACACCTGCCTGAAATCCTTTGGCTATCTGGTCGGTAATACTTTCCTTTCCCGTGTCCCGGGCGTTCACCCCACCAAAAGTATCATCCACAGAATAATCCATTTTGCCGCGCTTACTGCTGCGCAGAGCGCTCAGGAGATTTCCCAGTGTAAATTCACCGCCTGTCTGCCAGAGGGCGCCTATCGCCGCATCATCGGCTTTTTCAATCTGATGAACCAGTCTGTAAATACCGATATAAGCGCTTTTCTCCTCTTCGGTTATACCCTTTTGGTTTTCTAGTTTATAGAGGAATCTACTGTAGGACTCCATCTCATCCGCCGTATTTTCCTGCCCTTTAAAATACTCCCTAAGTTCATCCAAAGACATGGTGAGGGGATTAACCCCTTCTCTAATCATATTTAACACCCGTCCTGGCTTCATCTCTTTTATCACACCGCCAAGCAAATCATCTTTCTCTCTAATCTCTCTGATATGATCTTCCGTAATCTCCATACTGTTATAGCCAAGAATACGGACCGCACGCCTATTTGCATCTGAAAGTTCCAAATCCATATCTTTCAGGATGTGGTCTACATTCCTAAAAGCTTTTTTTATGGAATCTCCCATATCCGCCCTAGGCGCTGTCATCAATTCCTCATAAGCCTGCCCTGCTTTTTCATAATCAGTCCTGCGGCTACTGCCATAAATATATACCTGCCGCAGATTATATGATGAGGAAATTTCCGCTAGAACTGCCGCAGGAGATGCGCTGATACCTTGCAGAGTCTTAAGAGTTTCCTGATATAAAGATTTCTTTTCTTCTGCCTCGGAAGCATCTACCTGCCCTGTCAGCGCTTTTGCAAAACTGCTTTCTGCTTCTTTCAATTTCGAAACCAGTTCCTCTATAGAAGCTGTCTCTATCTGATATCCGCTTCGCAAAAGCCGTATATTTGCTTCTACGGTCATGGACAGCCTGACTTCTTCAAGTAACCTCCGTCCCTTGATATTTTCCACAAAATCTTGTTCGTTTAAATTTCTTCCATTCCTGCCGAATATCTCATCCTGCACTGCAAACAGATTTCTCAGCGTAAAGGGCAAATCCCTTGCAAAAATGATATCAACAACTTCCACTTCAACAGATACTGTTCTCTCTACAATATATAAAGCTTCCTCTGCAAAAGTTGTCTCTTTTCCTAAATTTGCCTTTGTAGGCTCTGTTCTGTCCGCAATCGCACAAGCGGCGGCAGCAGCAAATGCCTCATAGGTTACAGGGAACTGCTGTTTTCTAATGTCACAAAGCAGAGAAAAGGTTTCTGTATTTAAAGGAATGCCTTTCTCCACCAGCCACCTGGCATTTTGAAGATTCTCTTCATCTGCTGTATATCCGGCTTCTTCAATAACTTTTTCCATTTGAGGGCGAAGCTGATCAAAATCCACTTGATCCGGCTTCTTTGCATAATAGCCTGCAACCCCGCCTGCTGCATAATAACCTTTTCCCTGACGGTCTGTATCATCGAACGCCGAGTACTTTGCCGTATAAAGATTCTCCGGCGTGGGCGGAAGGTTATTTTCAACCATATATTTAACACCTCCATCAGAAGGCATACCTACCTCTGTCAGCATATGAAAAGCCTCAGTTACAGCGGCGACATTCTCCTCCGTCATGGGGATATCCCGTTTGGCAAACTGCTTCTTTAGTTCTTCGGTAAATGCCTTGCTCCCTGTAATATCCTGAATCGCCTCATCACTTAAGGCATCCGTATATCCGGTAATCTGCACGCCACCCTTTAAAAGCGCTGTCTTAATGTGGTCCACGATTGTCACCACAGTTTCAATATCTGTACTGCCAGGATGATAGCCCTCCTCCTGGAGCTTTGCAAAATCTTCATCCGACATAGTATTAGACATAACTGCCATGTAATTACGCTGTACAGCGACATCCTCCTGCCCTGCCGCCAACATAATCTCTTCTGCGGTCCGTCCATGACAAGCGTATGCGCTATTATCCATAACTGTGCCAGAAATGTCTATTGCAACCCCGCCTGACTCTATCTTCTCCGTCTCCTGCGGGGTACGATTTGAAATTGTTCTGGAACCTGCATTTGCATGTGTCTGGGCAGTTTTAGCATCTGCCCCTTCAAATATAATATTCATAAAAGTCCTCTCAAATATTGCTGCCCTAAATATTAAACCACATTAAACGCTGCCACGCCCGGCGAGCCAACTTATTGGATACAAAAAGGGCAAATGCTTTACACATTCACCCTTTATTTCGGCATATATTTTCTTTTTCTTAACATCTGTCAAAAAACAAATATAGCTGCACAGTAAGGAGGTAAATCTAATGTGATGCTGTAATCCTTATAATCACAATAGTCCTTTACGGCTGTAACTTCCTTGGGAAGTTCTGCACCCGTGCCGCCAAACCGCTCCTCTGCGCTGGTTAAAAGCAGCTTATACTTTTTCTTCGCAGGTACGCCCAGCTTATAATCTTTCCACTCTATAGGCGTCATATTGATGATGTATAGTAAATTATTCCTACCTGTAGCGCTCTTTCTGCAAAAGCTGTAGGTGCTTCTTTCCTTGTCGTCGCAATTAAGCCACTCAAAACCGTCCCAGCAGTTGTCAAACTGATACATACAAGGATACTTTCTGTAGATTTTTAAAAGTTCCTTCATATATTCATGAAGTCCTTTATTAAGATCCTCTCCCAAAAGATACCAATCCAGTTCCCTTTCCTCGCTCCACTCTCTTTCCTGTCCGAAATCCTGCCCCATGAAAAGAAGCTTTTTGCCCGCATGACCGAACATATAGGTGTAACCGCATCGCAGGTTTGCATATTTATCCACCTTATAGCCAGGCATCTTATTGACCATGGAACATTTTAAATGTACCACCTCATCGTGGGAAAGGGGCAGAATATAATTCTCACTATCATTATAGGACATCGCAAAGGTCATCGCATAATGATTGTCCTTCCTGAAATAAGGATCCAACTTCATATATTCGCAAAAATCATGCATCCAGCCCATGTTCCACTTAAAGGAAAATCCTAAACCATCGTCTTCCACCTTGCCTGTCACTTTAGGCCATGCCGTGGATTCCTCTGCTATGGTCAAAAATCCGGGATAAGTGCCAAGTACAACAGAATTTAAATGCTTAAAAAATTCAATAGCTTCTAGATTCTTATTTCCGCCATATTTATTGGCAACCCACTGCCCTTCTTTTTTGCCATAATCCAAGTACAGCATAGATGCCACCGCATCCACACGAATACCGTCAATATGATATTCCTTAATCCAGAACAGAACATTGGCAATCAAAAAATTCTTGACTTCTGTCTTTCCATAATTAAATATTTTGGTTCCCCAATCAGGATGCTCACCTTTTCGAGGGTCGGGGTCCTCAAAAATGCACTGCCCATCAAACCGTCCGAGCCCATGGGCATCTGTAGCGAAATGCGCCGGTACCCAGTCAAGGATAACGCCTATTTTATTTTTATGAAGCTTATTCACAAGATACATAAAATCTTCCGGATCGCCATATCTGGAAGTAGGAGCATAATAGCCTGTTACCTGATATCCCCAAGAACCGTCGAAAGGATATTCTGCAATACCCATAAGTTCAATATGAGTATATTTCATCTCTTTCAAATATTCCACAATCCTATCTGCAAACTCACGATAATTGTAGAATCCCTGTGCATCCGGTTTAGGATGACGCATCCATGAACCGATGTGGCACTCATAAATTGCCAATGCTTCGTGGTTATAATCTTTTCCTTCACGATCTTTCATCCAAGCATCGTCTGTCCATTTAAATCCTGTGATATCCGTCGTACGGGAAGCCGTCCCTGGACGGAGCTCTGCACTGTTTGCAAAGGGATCTGACTTATACAGTTTCTCACCATAGGGTGTGGTGATTAAAAATTTATACAGCTCATTCACGCCAACTCCCGGAATGAAGGCTGCATAAATGCCGCCTGGTCCCAGCTTCGTCATTGGATTTGCCGTTTCATTCCAGCCGTTAAAAGTGCCTATGACATGAACACATGCCGCATTGGGCGCCCAAACGCCAAAAAACATCCCCTTTTGCCCATCCTTCACAGAAGGGTGCGCACCCAGCTTTTTGTAGATATCATAGTGTGTTCCCTGCGCAAACAGATATTGATCTGCCTCAGAAATAAAAACTTCTGTCTCTGCCTTTTTCCCTGTTACTTCCATACCTTAAAACCCCCAATTTTAATAATGCATAAAATCTTTTTCTCTTAGAACAATCATGTCCTCATCATCATAACGTTTCCCTAGCAATACATCGAAGAAATGCTTGGGTGTCTTTTTATCCGCATAGTAAATTGCTTCATCCACTAGTTCCTCAATCTCCGTAAGTGTAACTTCATGATCACTGGTCTGCATATCTGCAATCCTTGTATGCAGTGCCAGGACACCCAGTTCATCAATGGCATATTCTTGATCCAGTGCATATTTTTTTGCATATTTTACCAGCGTCTGGTCGTCTAGCGCCTCTAAATCCACCCTTAAGTTAAATGCTCCTGTAAGCTCAGCATATTTTGCCAAAAAATCATTCATTCTTGCCTTGGTATCTTCCATAAGAACAACCAGTCCCTTTTCCTCTTGATTCAGTTCCTTTAGAAGCTGACCTACAGTTGCCTTTCTCATACCGGCGGCGCCTTCAATAATCAACGCGCCATTTGCAAGCTTAGATAAAGTTGCACCTACGTCTTTCTTGTTCATGGTGACGCCTGAAATCTTTGCTACTTTTCCGGAAAAATTACTGTCGGAAAGCTGTATTTCCTTTACAAGAAGCTTTGCAAGTTCGATTGCCCCCGTACCTTCCTCTCCGGTAATGACCACATTTCCGGTGTAAGATGCCATGCTGACGTTATCAATTGCTTCCACTATCTGTTTTCTAGTACGTTTATGATGTATAAAAGGTGCAAACTGCTCCTTCTCACTGCTTGACATTTCTCTGGCAGTATATTTATTTTCTCCCTCTTCCTCCTCCTTTTCCCCGGTTTCTTCTTTCGTTGTATTTTCTATTCTCTTCTTTTTTCCTTTTTTTCTGGAAAGAGAGCCGGTTTTTACTGTCTCACCTTTTTCTTCCGGCTCTTGTGTCTCCTGTGCCGAATCTTCAGAAACTTCTTTTGCTGTGGCATTTTCCATTGGCGCTTCTTCTGCTTCTTCAGGCTCTTTTATTTCTTCACTTTGAACTTCTTTAATTTCCTCCGGTTCTATTTCCTCTATTTCTTCAATCTGTTCTTCTTCGATTTCTTCTATTTCCTCAACATCTTCCAGTTCTGGTTTAGGCGCCTGCTTTTCTTCCTGCTTATCAATATCAGCCACCTTCACCACTTTAGGACGTTCCTGTGCTGCCTTTAACTTTTCTTCTTTGATAGCAGCTGTTACCATTGCCTTCTCAAGATTCTCTAAAAGACCTGATTTCGTGGACTCATCAAAATCAGCAAAAAGCGTATCTGTCTGCTGTTGGACACGCTTACGGATTTCTTCCATCCGCTTACGCTCATTTTCCTGTTTCATTCTTTCCCACTCAGCCATGATATCTTCTATGCTGAGCTGACCGGTAATCTGCTTTTCTACCTTTTCCTGTTCTGGCATCACCAGAGAAATCTGTCCGTCATATTCCTGAGTGAGGATATCATCATATCCGGAAGGCTTATGGAAAGTTCTGATTATCCCGGTATTACTGATTGAAGGATTGGGACTTGCCTCTGCAATGGATAGCTTTGGCTCTGCCGGCTGTGTATCTATAACAGGCACCTCCGGCATCTCAACCTGCTCATCTACAGGCGCAAACAAGGACCCGGAACCATTTTTCTGCGCCAATTCAGAAACCAAATCCTGAATATTTACCTCTTCTGTATTTCCGAAAAAGACTTCTTCCGACCCCTCATTTATCATCTCTTCTTCTACAGACGCCGCCGTTTCTTTCCTGTCTTTATGTAACGCTTCATCTGAAATCATCTGCACCTTATCTGTATGTTGATGGGGCGTATCTTTCTGTTCCTCATTTTCAGCAGGCGCAGGGCTGTCTAACCCGGCAACAGGTTCATATACCTTGGTTTTTAAAAGCTCATTCGTCTCCTGTACCGGCATTTCCTGAGTCTTGTTCTGCTCCAAAAACTCTTTCATGCTCTCTGCAAGCTCTTTTTGCAGATTGATAGTATTATATTGGCTTACATCTACCGTCTTCACCTGTATGTCAATGTCTTCTTTTCCGGGAATTTCCTGCGTATCATCTGTAAGAATATTTTCTTCCAGACTGAACTCATTATCCTCCTCTTCCTCTGTCACCTCTCCAGCCTTTTCCTGTATCTCCTGCTGGTCCATAACATAATCAGGGGTAATAAATCCACCTGTTTGTTTCATCTGATTATACTTAGACTCCTGCTCCTCACTTAAAGGTTCATGAAGCATCTTAAGCTCTAAACCCTTTAACACATGCCTTCCCTCGCCGAACCAGAGAAACATTTCATCACATTCTTCCACACACTTAGAGGCAAGCCCAACTCTGTGATAAAGATAAGCAAGCTCATAAGCCCATTTTTCACGATAATCTCGCTTTTTAAGCTCCTCAAGCACTTCAATCCTTTCCTCAAGGCTCACTTCCTGGGCTTCATACAACTTGTACTGAAGAATATATCTTCCACTATCCTTAGGGGCAAGCTGCACAAATTCTTTATAATATTCAAGCGCTTGAACAAACTCGCCTAGCTTAATGGAAAGTTCACATAAAGAATAGACAATCAAACGTCCCCCTGCATGCCGTTCATAGGCAAGCAAGAGAATGTCTCTGCTGTCTTCATATCTTCTATTAATTTTATATAAATCGCTGATGGTACACAGCATCATTACACTTTTTACTCTTCGCCAGTCAATAGTATCTGCTATTTTGACAGCCTCATCATATTCCCCCTGTGAAATCAGAGTCTTTATCTCATCTGCACGTACTTTGTATTCATACTTATCCAAGGTACTCACCTCATATATACTTTTGCCTCAAGGCACAATCGTCCTAATTTTATTTTTTTTAGTTTACCATATGCTCTTTTGTATGTCAAAAGAGATTGCTGAACTTAGCAAATTCTTCTAATGTAAGCGCTTCTCCCCTGATTGTCTGGCTTAAGCCCATTTTTTCAAGGATTACACTTACTTCATCTCTTGTTACCTTCTTGTTTTTTCCGTCACTTCCTACAATTGCAGAAGAATTTACAAGCGCATTTATCAATGTTTTTCTGCGTTGGTTAAATGCTGCACGTATGATAGTAAAAAACTTTTTTTCATCAACAACGTTTACAGGCGGTTTTGTAAATCTTGTAAGTCTGACCACGCTGCTTCCAACACCTGGCTTTGGCATAAAGCACGCAGGCGGCACGTTCATGATTACTTCTGGCTTTGCATAGTACTGCACTGCAAGACTCAAAGCACCATAATCCTTGGTGCCTGGTCCGACCTGCATGCGGTCTGCCACCTCTTTTTGAACCATAATAGTGATGCTTGATAAGGGCACATTGCTTTCAAACAATCCCATAATAATAGGCGTTGTGATGTAGTAAGGCAGGTTGGCAACAATTTTAACGGGTCTCCCTCCATTCTTTTCATCTGCGATTCCGGTAATATCTATCTTTAGAATATCTTCATTAACAATGGTCACATTATTATACTCTGAAAGCGTATCCTGTAATATAGGAATCAGATTTCTATCTATCTCTACAGCCACCACTTCCCTTGCATGTTCCGCCAGATATTGCGTCATAGTTCCTATGCCGGGACCAATTTCTATCACACAATCCTCTTTTGTAATCTCCGCTGTCCGGATGATTTTTTCTAAAATATTAGCATCGATCAAAAAATTTTGCCCAAATTTCTTTTGAAAATGAAAATTATATTTTCTGATAATTTCTGATGTTGCCGTAGGTGTCGCCAGATAAGCCATCCCTTTTCTCCTTTATCTCAAAAGTAAAAATCCTTTGCATTCTGCACGGTCTGTGTAAATATCTCTTCCTTACTGACTCCTTTGATCACTGAAATCCTCTCTGCCACTAGGTCAAGATAAGTAGATTGATTCCGTTTGCCTCGATATGGCTCCGGTGCAAGATAAGGACAGTCTGTTTCCAGCAGGATTCGGTTCATGGGAATATATTCTACCGCTTCAATCAACTTTTTGGCATTTTTAAAGGTAAGTACACCTCCAATGCCGAAGTAATAATCCATATTCAAATATTCTCTTGCGATTTCCTTGGTATAAGAAAAGCAATGGATCACCCCTTTTGTCAAATCCTTCCGCCATCCCTTTAAAATTTCCAACGTGTCCTGTGCCGCATCTCTGGAATGCACAATAATAGGCAGCCCTGTCTCCCCTGCAAGCTGCAGCTGCTCTTCAAACCATTTCTTTTGAATCGCCTTATCAGGCTCGGACCAATAATAATCAAGACCGATCTCTCCGATTGCGACTACCTTGGGCTCTGCTGCTTTTTCTTTTAACCAGGCGATATCCTTTCCCGTTAATCCTCCTGATTCGGAAGGATGCACACCCACCGCCGCGTACAAAAAAGGATACCTATGGGCAAGATCCAACGCTTTTTGGGTGGAATCCATACTTGCCCCCACATTAACAATAAACGCTACTCCATCTTTATGCATTCCTTTTAGCAGTTCATCTCTGTCTAAGTCAAACGCTTCATCATCATAATGTGCATGTGTATCAAATATCATTTCTTCATCCCGCACTTTCTCAATATAAAATATTTATTAAAATTTTTTTAAAAAAATACTTGCAAACTACAAAACATTATACTATAATAACTCTTGCGTTGTAAATGAGACAACTAATAAATCTTGTACGCGTCTTTAGCTCAGTTGGTAGAGCACCTGACTCTTAATCAGGGTGTCCAGGGTTCGAGCCCCTGAAGACGCATTGTAAGTACCATTTTTGAGGACCTGCGTGCCTTGGGGATGGTGCTTTTTTCTTAGAAAACCAGCCCCGTCATTTCAATCAAAATTCCTGACACCACTCCTATGCCGTAAAGTATAAGCGTGATTTTTATATTCTCTCTTAAATCGTCATTCACTCTGTAAAGTACCAAAAGCCCCACGCCCGAACCTGCAAGCAGCCCTGCAGTCATAGACCCAGCACTCAAAACGCCTTCCAAATAAAGCTGCGTAAGAACAACCGAAGAGGCACAATTGGGTATAAGTCCAATCAGCCCCGCCACCATCGGTCCTAAAATGGATTTTTCTGAAATAAAAGCTGCCAATATGTCTTCTCCCACATATCCAATCAATAAATTCAGAAGAAAAGAGATCAGGATGATAAAGGAAAAAATCTGCAGCGTATGGCCCACTGCCGACTTTATGATCTTCCCCTCTCCACAGTGACAATGCTGATGATCACACATGTGTTCAATCCGAAGCTCCTCCTGTTGTGCCCCTTTTTTAGCCTGCATCAACAAATCAATCACGGCTCCTGCCAAAATACCCACCGCTGCCTTCACCAAAAGAATACGAAGAATTGTATGAGAAGGCGCCTTTTGGGAAATCAGTATAGGAAGCATCTCATCAGAAGTGGACAAAAACACAGCTGTAAGGGTACCCAGTGTGATAATACGCCCTGCATACAGATTAGACGCTGCAGTTGAGAAGCCGCATTGGGGAACGATTCCCAGAATCCCTCCGATAACTGGTCCCCATTTCCCAGATTTTTTCATGATTTGCCGAATCTTTTGGCTGGTCTTATGCTCTATAGATTCCATTACCAGATAAGTAATGAACAAAAACGGAAGAAGCTTTATTCCGTCTGACAAAGTATCAATGATTATATCCTGCATCGTTCCTTTTCCTTTTCAATCCAATTCAATACAACAAAACATCCTTTTTTGAAGCATACCAAGTATACCACAGAAAAGGATGATCACCAACTAAAAAATCATTTCAAAAATTCCATAAAGCAGCGGCTGGTGTAACATGTAAATAATAAGAGAATGCCTGCCAAAAAAGGAAAGCGGCGAAAATTCTTTTTGAAAACACGTACCCATGAGCTTCCCATCTTTTTCTTCTTTAATCACATGATACAAAAAATATCCCGCAAGGTACAAAAAGAACCATGGGAAAAAAGAAAAATAATCAGTAGAGTAAAATCCGGGCTCTGTAAACCCCAAAAACGTCATAATACTGCCTTGATAAAAAAAACGCGGAAGTTTCAGAACATTACATTCCTCAAAGCCCAGAAATCCGCTGTTGATATTGCGAGTCAAAACAAACAGCCCCATGCTTACTGCCAGCCCTGCAAAAGCAAAAATTTTCCTGCTGGTTCCTGCAAAGACAAATATTTTCTCTATTCCCTTATGCAGAACCGCCATAAAAATCATACAGCTTCCAATCAATGTAAGAACACCAAATATCACCCTATTTTCAGGCATGAACAAAATGGTAACAAGGGACACGGCTGCTCCCCCGGCAAAAACAACTCCGCCTCTTTTTATAGGATGTTTACCCAAAGACCAGCAAAAACCGGAAAGCAGAATAAAACTCCAACAGATACTCTGCTGCCAAATGTATGCGCCTGTCCCTGTATACCAATTCCAATTCTTCCCAAAAATATAGACCAAATCCCAGCATCCATGATAGAGTATCATGCTGACCAGCACAAATCCTCTTAAACTGTCCAAAAGACCATATCTAAAAATTTTTTTCTCATAATTTATATCCATTTTCATATGTAATTGTAAATTTTATCACAAATCCCGTTGTTTTTCCAGCTTTCACGCAAAAAACTCTTCCAGCAAGTCTTCCAGTTCCTCCTGATAGGCTCCGGCGGAAGATACCGCAACTGCTTCTGGGCATTTTTCTGCCATTTCCGGCAGATTCTCCTTTGGCGCTTCTTTCTGAAGCTGAATCTTTGCAAATTCACCTGCAAACTCCTTCGCATATTTTTCCCGTTTGCGAATGCCCTCTTCCATGGCATTTTCCCGTTCAGTCTCCAGTCTGGGTGTAAAATAATTTTCTAGGTAATCCATCAGATTCATCTTAAGAATTTTTCTTTTTTCCTGCAGATCTACAATGCCAGAAATAGAAAAATACAGATACAGCCCCAGTATACTCAGTAAATAATAGGGTATAATCTGAAATAAGGTATCCCCCGCCGCCAACAGCAGACAGATGGTCACACCTGCCGCCAGTATAGACAACATCATAAACTGCCCGGAGATATGAGAAATTTTTACCAGCTGTATCTTTGCAATACAAATTTTCTGCAGGAACTTGTCCACAAATACATCTGTATTAACCATTTTGCCATTTAGTTTGTAATAATTGGCGTATTTTTGTTTACACTGCTTCAGCAGCTTGTTTTCTGTAGCGGCTATATTATCTGTTTCAGAAATCATTTTTTGATAAATCACACCGCACACAATCTGGCATATGATACTAGATAACAGAAAAAAAGAAATCAGACCCGTAAGTAATTTGTGTTCAAATAATATTGTAAACATATTTCCTCCTTCCCTTATTATATTATAGTAGAAGGCAGTTTTTCCCTCAAGAACGAAGAGGCTGTAAGGCATCGTCATTTTTCTTCAAAAAAAGGATAATTCCGTGCAGAAATTCCTTTTCATACTGGAAATAAGATGCATTATCTGCTATACTTATCCATTAAAGAAAGGATGAGTGATTATGAAATATCAGACAAAGGGTACCTGTTCAACCGCTATCGATATCGAGGTAGAAGACGGAAAAATCAAATTTGTTGAATTTTTTGGAGGCTGTAACGGAAATTTAAAGGGTATTGCCAATCTGGTAACCGGAATGCCAGTAGATGACGCTATTTCAAAATTAAAAGGGATCCGCTGCGGATTTAAATCTACTTCCTGCCCGGATCAGCTGGCACATGCGCTGGAAGAGATGAAAAATGGTGATTCTTAAAATTGGGAGGTCTTCTTTATGAGCGACTCAAATATTACCAAAAAAATAGTTCTCACCGGAGGCGGCACTGCCGGGCATGTGACACCTAACATTGCCCTGCTTCCTTCCCTGAAGACGGCAGGATATGAAATTTCCTATATCGGCTCCTATGAGGGAATCGAAAAAAAACTGATTACAGATTTTGATATTCCCTACTATGGAATCGCTACAGGCAAGTTCAGACGTTACCTAGACCTTAAGAATCTGACTGACCCCCTTCGAGTCATCAAAGGCTTTACCCAAGCCAAAAAGTATTTGAAAAAAATTAATCCGGATATTGTTTTTTCAAAGGGCGGATTTGTCAGCGTTCCCGTGGTACGCGCTGCTGCAGCGCTGCATATTCCCTGCATCATCCATGAATCGGATATGACCCCTGGGCTTGCCAATAAGTTATGCCTTTCTGCCGCTAGAAAAGTATGCTGCAATTTCCCTGAGACCCTTTCCATGCTGCCCAAGGAAAAAGCGGTACTGACAGGTTCACCTATCCGTGAAGAACTGACAAAAGGCGACAAACTATCCGCCCTTGATTTATGTGGTTTCACGGCAAATAAACCCGTTATTTTAGTCATTGGCGGAAGTCTTGGCGCCGCTTCTATCAACAAAGCAGTGCGAGAAGCCCTTCCAAAACTTTTGACAGATTTCCAAGTGGCACATATCTGTGGAAAAGACAAAATAGACAATATGCTCTTACATGTTGAAGGGTACATCCAGTTTGAATACGTGAAAGCAGAATTAAAAGACCTCTTTGCTATGGCAGATGTGGTCATTTCCCGGGCAGGTGCAAATTCCATCTGTGAACTTTTGGCGCTGAAAAAGCCCAACCTTCTGATTCCTCTCTCTGCAGAAAGCAGCCGCGGCGATCAGATTTTAAATGCCAAATCCTTTGAATCCCAAGGGTTTTCCATGGTAATCCACGACGATTACCTTTCACCAAACCTGCTGGTAGAAAAAGTAGTGGAATTATACTTTATGAGACAGACTTATATAGACGCTATGGGGAAAAGCGGTCAGCTCGGATCCATCAAAGCAATCATGAATCTGATTGAAAACGAGACCGCACAGAAGAGAAAATGACAATAGACACTTTATGGCAAATGCTGATCGACCATCAAAATGAGACTTTTTACACCATGAAAAAACTGCCTTTCTGCTATCAGGTGAAGGGCGGTGAGATTTTCGTGGACAGACGTTCCAAATCTATCACCAAAGCGACCTTTGAACAGGCTTTAAATAAACTTAATACAAATCCCGGCAAGATTACCGGTCCAAAATCTTTAAATGTCTTTGGTGCGCCCTATGTATGGGCAATCTTAAAAACTTTCAGCGTCGTTTAATTCGGCGCTTTTTTAATCGTCATAAATATCCACTTTAATTCTATCCTCATATGGCTTTATGAGTTCATCTGTGATTTCATAAGCCAAAGATTTCATTTCACTTATATTTTCCTTATAATTTTCCATCGTAATCTGCCGCTTCCCTTCAATCATACTGTCACAGATATAATGATTAATCTCTGGCGAAAAGTGGAGAATATCCATGTAATTTTCCAAATTTATTATGACATCTTTATCATTTTGAAAATAAAAGAGTTTCACATTATCACATGCAAGCAGCGCTTCCATTGCCTTTTCCAAATTATAAAGATATGCTTCCGTATCTCCCTCCCGGTAAATGTTGTCCCACCAAAGCATGGAATAAGGCGGAATAAATACATAGAAACAAGTGTCTGGATGATCATTGATGCGGTTGGTGAGCAAAGCAATATTCTCATTCAACACATCCTCATAATCATCTTCCGGCTTCATCTCAGAAACAGAAGGCTTACGGATATAAAGTCCCAGCGCCATATCAGAATTAAATTCCTTCCACTGCGCCCAGTTATAAGAATCATTCTCATCATAATCCCCTATCAGGGAATGAGCAATCAGATATGGAATCTTTTCCATGAGGACGCCTTTGTTCAACCAATATTCCATATCATTTAAGTAGTTGTCATCATACAGATACATGGGACATCCTGTAAGCTCATACGTGGTCTCAGGATCGGCTACCAGCGCGGAAGGATCAAGATTGTAAAAAACATACTTCACTTCCTGATGCTTAAATGCAATATCCAAAAGATAACACAAATCCGCCGTTGCACCGTAAGAACGGATTGCTTTGATGGTCTTGCACTGAAAACCCTGATCGAACCAACCGTTATTATAATTTTCTGCCACGGATGAGCCTGCGATCACACTGTCGTACTCCAATGTCTTGAGGGAACCCACACACTGATATTCCTTATCCGTAAGCACGGCTTTTAAACCCGGAAGAGGCTTGTGATACTGAAAAAATGGATCGAACAACACCACTGCCAAAATACAGAGAAATAATAAACTGATACTACCTATAAAAAAACGTTTTATAAATTTCTGTGACATCACTATCTTCCTACTCCATCAAAGCTTAAAAGTTGAAATAAATAAATGTGCTGACCTGTGAAAAGGAGATTACAGACCATACGAAAATTATGGTTATAAAAAGGCAAAGCTTTTTATCCAGCGGATGTTCGCGGATAATCTGAATCGCATTCTTGCGGGTCAAAATAAATGCGCTGACTGCCAGAAGCAAAAAGAACACGGCTAAATAAGCATAACTTAACAGCTCTGGCGCCGCTAAGTTAATCGCCTGCTTGAATAGGTAAAACTCAGGTACATCCAGCTTTGCCGCCGCTTTATAAATATATCCTGTATTCTTAAAAGCAAGGATATTTTTAAACATCTGAAAGGCATTGGACATACTGTCGCTGCGGAAGAAAAACAAAGAAAGATTAAAGAAACCAAATGTAAAAAGCCATCCAAGCCATGTGGGAACATGAAATCTTGCGGAAATTTTTTCCTCTCTGCCCTTTACCCCTACGATTCCTAAATTGTCCCAGATTACCAAAAGACCCTGCATGGTGCCCCAGGCAACATACGTCCAGTTTGCCCCGTGCCATAAGCCGCTTAAAAAGAAAACCATGAAGGTATTAAAAATCGTCCTTACCTTTCCTTTTCTGCTGCCCCCCAAAGGAATGTAAACGTATTGTATAAAGAATCTCGACAGCGTCATATGCCATCTCTGCCAGAGTTCCTTTACAGAACAGGCCTTATAAGGAGAATTAAAGTTTACGGGAAGTTCGATATTAAACATTTTTCCCAGTCCTATGGCCATATCACTGTAACCGCTGAAATCAAAATAAATTTCAAAAGTGTACGCCAAAATAATCAGTAGCGTGGTAGGCGTATCAAGAAACGCCGTCTGCTCAAATGCAAAATTTACGGGTAACGCAAGCACATCCGCAAGCAGTACCTTTTTTCCCAGACCTAGGGTAAACAGAACAATTCCCTGTGCAAAGTTGTGGGAATTAAATTTTCGGTTCGACCTATCCTCAAACTGTGGCATCATTTCCTTGTAAAGCACGATGGGTCCCGCTATCAGCTGCGGAAAAAAGGTCACAAAGGTCAGGTAGTTGATAAATGAATAATGCTCCGCCTTTCCCGTACACCGATCCACAATGAACGATAATTGCTGAAACGTAAAAAAACTGATTCCAAGTGGAAGTAGAATATGCTTTAAATTAAAGTCTGTATGGAAGGCAGCGTTTATATTTTCAAAAAAGAAATCGTAATACTTGAAATAGAACAAAAATCCAAGATTCAACAAAATGCCGGCGATAAGCCCTATCCGCACAGTCAGTTTGGTGTGAGAAAACTTCATAACATAGCTAAGCATATAGTTTCCCAAAATACTGACAATGATAATGGCAAGATAATATTGATTAAAATATCCGTAAAACCACAGCGACATGCCTGCCAAAAAAAGTTTGGCAGGCTCATATGCTTTGAAATGATTCAGTATATACCAGCCAACAAGTGCCAGCGGTAGAAATAGAAATATGAAAATATAAGAATTAAATAGCATGGTTACTCTCCCTGTAGGGATATCTTATCACACCTCTACATATTTTGTCTAATATATGGAAATACTTGTAACAAAGAAAGTTCGATTCATATTTAGGTTAAAAAGGAGGCAGATTATGAAAAATAAAGGTCTTGTCACCATAATCATCTGTACACTTTTATTTATTACCGGATGTACAGACAATTATGATAAAAATCAGGGAAACAACGCTTATATGAACGAAGGAAGCAATCAAGAAGATGCTGTCAACACGCTTCAGGTAGGCAGCAAGTACAAAATCGTCGGTCCCATGGATGATCTGAAAGATGCTGTTGTGGGTATCTTAGGCGAGAACTATTGGCCGGACACGCTCTTAAGCGCGGAAGAGTTAGCGGAACGGACGGGTGTCTCCGAAAATATGTATGAAGACTTTATGGCGGAATACCAGCACACAGAGGCAGGCATTGATATGATGATTCTAGTTAAAGCAAAACCTGGAGAAGTTGAAAACGTGGAACATTATCTGAACGAATACCGTGACGTGCTTCTTAGAATCTACGAGCAGCAGCCTCAAAATAAAGCTAAAGTATTTGCATCCAGAATTGAAATCATTGACGATTATATCTGCTATGTTCAGCTGGGGGCAAATATTGCATCTTTAGAAAAGCAGGGCGAAGAAGAGATGATTGCTTATTGCCAGCAGGAAAATGAGCGGGCGCTGGACATCATCGAAAAGCGGATCTTAAACTCATAAATTTATTTTATATCTGTTTTTTATGCTTTGATTCAAGTATAATATAGGTATTTAATACACGATTTGGAAAGGACAATACCTATGAAAAAACTTATTTCCTGGAATGTCAACGGTCTGCGTGCCTGCGTGGAAAAGGGATTCCTCGGTTTCTTTGAGGAATCGAATGCAGACATTTTCTGTTTGCAAGAAACCAAACTTCAAGAAGGACAGATTAATTTAGATCTGCCCGGATATCATCAATATTGGAATTATGCAGAAAAAAAGGGATACTCGGGAACCGCCATCTTTACGAAGCAGGAACCTTTATCGGTCTCTTATGGATTAGGCATAGAAAAGCACGACCATGAAGGACGCGTCATCACCCTGGAATTTGATCATTATTACATGATTACCGTCTACACCCCTAATTCACAGGATGAACTAAAACGGCTGGATTACCGGATGGAATGGGAGAATGATTTTTTATCCTATCTCAAGAATTTGGAAAAAAACAAACCCGTCATTGTCTGCGGAGATATGAATGTGGCGCATAAGGAAATCGATTTGAAAAATCCCAAGACCAACCGCAAAAATGCTGGATTTACAGACGAAGAGCGGAGCAAATTCACTGCCCTTTTAGACGCCGGATTTACAGATACCTTCCGCTACTTTTATCCTGACCTTGAAGCTGCTTACTCCTGGTGGTCTTACCGCTTTAAAGCAAGAGAAAAGAATGCCGGATGGCGCATCGATTATTTCCTGACATCTGTGTCATTAAATGCCTCCTTAAAGGACGCGCTGATCTACAAAGATATCTTAGGTTCAGACCATTGTCCAGTAGGACTCATCATAGAGGATTAGCCGCCGGCTAATCCTCCATTAATCTAAGACCCGCCGTGTCCGTCACGGGAAGGGAAAATACGATGGATTTTGCCCTGCTTTCCACGCCGGCTTTTTCCATAATCGCTTTCATGATATCATTTTTCTGTTCTTTTTTTGCAACGATAAAAATCATTTCCTTTTCCGCCGCCAGCGAAACGCCCATAAACTGTTCCGCCTTTTCCATGCCGGTTCCCCGGGCATGAATGACGGTGCCGCCATATGCGCCTGCCTCTCTTGCAGCATCCATAATCAATTCAATATTTCCCTGATTTGCAATCACAATGATAAGTTCCCGTTCCGTGTCCTTCAAGGTTGACTCCTCCTCTTTCTGATATTCCCGTTTCTCCAACAGAAATTGCAACGCTTTCTTCCCTCCGATGCTGCTTAAAGGAATGATAAAGGCAATTCCCCCTCCCGGGGCATCGATTTTTAACTTCTGCTGAAGCTGCTTTTTAATCAGGAACCAGTCATCCTCCTCATGCACGGAAAAGACCACTAGCTTTTCCGCCTTGTCCAGTCCGAGGTAATCCAGCATATCGCTGGATGCTGTACCTTCCCCTAGGCTAGTGAACATGACATGCTGCTCGTTTGCCTTATATAATTCCAGATATCTTTTTCCTACTTTTCTATCAACGATCGTCGTCATTAAATACAATTTACCCATACGTCATCCTATCTCTACAATTCGATAATTTCCATATCTCCAAAGGCTTCCAGCGGAACCAGATCCTTCTCGTGAAATGCCTTCTTGTGCAGGCTGCTTTCCTTCAGCTTAAATACCAGCCCCATAATCTGAATGGCAATCAGCGGCGTCATTGCTACCATGGCTATAATTCCAAATGCATCCGTTATAATATTCCCCCCAAGCGCTGCGCATGCGCCCATGGCAAAGGGCAGGAGAAAGGTCGCCGTCATGGGACCGGATGCTACACCGCCGGAGTCGAATGCAATGGCTGTAAAGATCTTGGAGACAAAAAAGGTCAACACCAATGCAAGCGCATATCCGGGAATCAGAAACCACATGATAGAAATGCCTGTAAGCACCCTCACCATGGCAAGCCCTAACGATACAGACACGCCAAGAGATAAACTTGTTCCCATTGCCTTAGCAGAAATGGCGCCGGAAGTCATCTCCTCCACCTGCTTTGTGAGGACAAATACCGCCGGTTCCGCGCGGACAATGAAATATCCTATGATCATGCCTATGGGAACAATCACCCAAGCATAGGGGAAACCTGCAATCGTCTGCCCCAGATAATTTCCTGCAGGCATAAAGCCTACATTGACACCTGTTAAGAAAAGTACCAGACCCACATATGTATACACCAGACCGATTCCTATCTTAATCAATTTACGCTTATTGATATCTCTGGAAACCAGCTGAAATAATCCAAAGAAGAAAACAATGGGAAGGAGAGACATTGCCATCTCTTCTAAATAGGTTGGGATTTCCCTGGTAAACAATCTTCCAAGTTCTACCGTATTGTCAATGACAGGAATGGCTTCTGAAACGCTCTCACCCTGCCCCGGATTATAAATCATCCCTAATATAAGAACTGCCAATATAGGACCGATGGAGCAAAGGGAAACCAGACCAAAACTATCATCCGCTGCATGTTTATCGCTTCGGATTGCAGAAATACCAATACCAAACGCCATAATGAAAGGCACCGTCATAGGTCCTGTGGTAACACCGCCAGAATCAAAAGCAATGGCAAGAAAATCTTTCGGCACAAAAAAAGTCAAAAGAAAAACTGCCACATAAAAAATCACCAACAAATGAGGAAGTGCAACTCCGAAAAGCATACGCATCAGAGCAATGACCAGAAAAACTCCCACGCCTGCCGCTACCGCTAAAATCAAGACCATATTTGGCACAGAAGGAATCTGCTGGGCAAGTACCTGCAGATCCGGCTCTGAAATGGTGATGATAAAGCCCATAATAAAACCAATCAAAAGCATAATGGAAAGCTTTTTCGATTTGGTCATTATGGTACCCACTCTTTCACCCATAGGTGTCATGGACAGCTCTACACCAACATTAAAAAGCAGCATTCCCACAATCAAAAAGACCGCCCCTATCAAAAAAGCCATTAAGATACTGGGAGGTATGGGCGCAATCGTAAAGCATAAAATCAGAACGATTGCAAGAATGGGAAAAACTGCTTTTAAAGTTTCGGATAATTTTTCTTTTAATTTGGAACGATTAAACTGCAATAATATCAGACGCCTTTCTTACCGGATGAACCTATCCTTTATACACATTTCAATAAGCTAATTTTAAGACTAATATATATGCCTATTTGCCTTAAATTATTGTTTAAATTTATCATACCATAAAAAAAGAAAATTTCTTAGTATCAATATTATTTTTTATATTTTTTTAACAAAATAACTTCTTTTATATTTCCTTGTTCTTATTGAGTTCAAATAAATATTTATCGAATATCAATAAATATTTATTGACAATCAATTCCACCAGTGCTATAGTACAGATAAAGAAATCTATACACAGGGAGGTTTTCTATGAACAATAAATTAACTTTATTTACAAAAGTACTCTTAGACTTTCTTTTCTACACCGGAATCGTCGTGACGATCTTTGTTCCCTTTATCATTATCAAATACGGAGACTATAATTCTTACTTTGCCCAAAACGTTCCCCAACTGAGCGTCATTTTTATTCTTTCCGGCATCTTTGCGGTTTTAATTATCCGTGAGCTGCGCAGGATGTTCAAGTCCGTGCTGCAGGATGACTGCTTTATTCAGGAAAATGTGAAAAGCCTTAACAGAATGGGCACCTACAGTTTCTTGATTGCACTGATCACCTGCTGCCGACTGTATCTCTACATTACGCCGGCTGTCATCATCGTCATTTTAGTCTTCGTGATTGCAGGGCTTTTTAGCAAAGTACTTTCCTATGTCTTTGACAAAGCCGTAACCTACAAACTGGAAAACGACCTGACGATTTAGGAGGATTCTTATGGCAATCAAAATTAATCTTGACGTAGAAATGGCGAAGCAGAAAAAGGGGCTGACAGAACTTGCAAACGAAGTCGACATCACCCTCGCCAATCTTTCTATTCTAAAAAATAACAAAGCAAAAGCCGTCCGGCTTTCCACCCTAAACGCCATCTGCAAGGCGTTGCACTGCCAACCCGGCGACATTTTAGAATATGTGGAAGATATTGAAAATAATCAAGAAACGGAGGATTTATAGATGGAACCAATCAAAGAAGAAATTCTGCAAGAGGAAATTCAGGAGACAAATCAAGAGAAGAAAAATCCCTTGTTTCCCTTTATCGGTATCGGAAGTCTTATTTATGCTGCTTTTTATACATTTTGCCTATATAAGAACAGTTCGGGTATTACCTACCCTTTTTTCATAGGCGGAACCTGCTTCTTTTTCTTCTTTTACTTGAAAAAGTTAAGGATTACCGCCAAAAAGTTCTCCCTTTTTCTCACCGTTAGCCTGATTTTGCTCGGTCTTAGCACCTGTCTGACAGATTCTTATGTGCTGATTACTTACAACAAGATGGGAATCTTCTTTCTTTTTTTTTACATGGTGCTTCACAATCTGTATGAGGATAAAGACTGGAATATCCCCAAATACTTAGGCTCTATCATTAATATCCTGTTCACCAGCCTAGTATTTATTTTCAGACCCTTTATAGATTTATTTGCTTTTTTGAATGAACACAAAAAGCAGAACCATAGATTCAGCGGTAAAGGAAAATATGTTTTTTCCGGTCTCTTAATCGCATTCCCGCTTTTATTCGTCATCTTGTTATTTTTGTATGAAGCGGACGCTGTATTTTCCGACTTATTTGACCGGATTATTTTTTTCGATATTTATATTGATTTTTCAGACCATATATGGGGAATCACTTTCCTGTTTCTCTTTATATTTTTTGCATCCTACTGCATTTTGACCCGGATTTCTATTCATGATTTAAAAGAAGAGGTTATAGATAAACGAACGGCTGAGCCCATTACAGGCATTACTTTTACAGCGCTTATTTCTCTGGTATACCTGGTTTTCTGCTATATACAGGTGGTTTATCTTTTTGGAGGGTTCGGTACGCTGCCGGAAGGCTACACCTACGCTTCCTACGCAAGAGAGGGATTTTTCCAGCTGGTGTTCGTATGTTTCATCAATCTGGCGCTGGTACTCATCTGCATGCGACGGTTTTGGGAAAATAAAATATTAAAAGGCATCCTCACCTTTATCTCCATCTGCACTTACATTATGATCGCTTCCAGCGCTTACCGGATGCTTCTCTACATTCAGACTTATTATCTTACCTTTTTGAGGCTCTTTGTCTTGTGGATGCTGCTTGTCTTGTCCTTGCTCATGGCAGGCGCACTGGTCATGATTTACCGGGACTCCTTCCCGCTGACCAGATATTATGTGATTACCATTACCCTACTTTATCTGATATTTTCCTTTGCCCATCCAGATTATTGGATTGCAAACTATAATTTAAACCATATTTATTTATTTGAGGAAAGCTTTAAAGAAGATTCCTATCGATACGGTTACGATGATTTTTACTACCTGACACACTTATCAGATGATGCCGCACCCGTAATCTTTGAAAACGCAAAAAAACTAGGTTATGAAGAAGAGAATTGGTTCCAAAATTATACAGAGCATATAGAATATAAAATCTCCGAACGAAAAGAAGAAGGAGCGCTGTCCATCAGAAACTGGAATCTTTCCCGATGGACGGCTATGAATCTGCTTTCATCTCATTTAACACACTGATTGCAAGGGGAATCGAAACAAGGAGCGTGCCCACGTCCGCTGCTGCCTGCGTCATCTGCACCCCCAGCAGTCCAAATGCGTAGGGCAGGGTCAAAATAAACGGGATAAAGAAATATCCCTGCCTTGCCCCCGCAATAATGGACGCCTTTAAGGCCTTGCCGATGGACTGCAGCATCATATTGCTCATAACGATCCAGGCATTGAGCGGAAACGTAATGCATTGCAGCCGCAATGCCAGCGCTCCTGTCTCTATTACCGCCGGATCCTCTTTGCGGAATAAAGCCACGATATTCGGAGCGAAGATCCCGCAGAGAGCAGATACAAAAATCAAAAATACAAAGGCGTATTTTACGCAAAAGAAGAACCCTTCCCTGACTCTCTTAAACAGACCAGCGCCATAATTAAAACCACATACCGGCTGAAATCCCTGACCGAACCCAATCAGCGCAGAATTTGCGAACATCGTCACTCTGTTCACGATGGACATGCCCGCTATCGCCGCGTCTCCATACACTCCTGCCGCGTGGTTCAAAAAAATAACCGCAACACTGGCAAGCCCCTGTCTGCAAAGGGAAGGGATTCCTCCCCGAAAGATTTCTTTTAAAAAATATGTATTTACTTTTAGGTTCTTAAAACGAATTACAATGCTTCCGCCCTTTCTCGCCATCACCACCAGAAGGACAAAGCTGCAGAGCTGACTGGTCACCGTAGCGACTGCGGCGCCTGCAACACCCATATGAAGACCTAAAATCAAAATAGGGTCGAGCGCTATGTTGAGCACGGCGCCCGTCACGATTCCCACCATGGCGAAGGAAGCCCTTCCCTGAAATCTAAGCTGATTATTTAAAACCAGAGAAGATGTCATGAAAGGCGCACCCAAAAGGATGATTCCTAAATATTTTTTGGTATATGGCAGGATTGTAGGCGTGGAACCTAATGCAACCGACAAAGGATTCAAAAACAGGATTCCGCAGACAGCAATTAAAATACCCGCAAACAAAGATAAATAAAATCCATTTGCCGCCATAGCGGAGGCATCTTCCAATTCCTTACTTCCCAATTTTCTGGAAATATAGTTTCCCGATCCATGACCAAAAAAGAATCCAACCGCCTGAATAATCGCCATCACGGAAAACACCACCCCAACCGCCGCTGTAGACTGGGTATCTAATTTCCCCACAAAGAAAGTATCCGCCATATTGTAAAAGGACGTAACCAGCATACTGATAATGGTGGGTACTGCCAGTGAACAGACCAGCTTAGGGATTGGCATAGTCGTCATTTGAATATATTTTTCTTCCTGATTCAATTACATCACTTCCTTCTTTCTTCAAATCATGCTTTACTGAATCACGATTTGAATATATTGTATCATGCCGTTGTGCCTTTTTGTATCACTACTTTTGAATTTATAGGCAATTTATAAGTCTATAATCTTTGTTGCCGTATTTTCCATAAATGCTTTGTCGTGTTCCACCAGGATCATAGTAGGCTTAAATTTTAAAATCAAATCTTCTATCTGCATTCTGGAAAATACATCGATAAAATTCAGCGGTTCATCCCAGATATAAAGATGCGCCTTTCTGCAAAGGCTCCCTGCTAAAAGCACTTTCTTCTTCTGACCGCCGCTATAATCTTCTATCCTCTTTTCAAACTGGACCCTGGAAAAATCCAATTTCCTAAGAAGCGCCATAAACAATGTTTCATCGATGCCATTGTCCGCTGCATATTCCCTTATCGTCCCATGAAGCATAGAAGTATCCTGAGAACAGTAAGAGACAATCATCTGGTTGGGAACGAATATCCGTCCATTTTTCAAAACTGGTTCTGATATCATTTGATTTGTTGGGTTTTGTATTTTAATTTCCTCATTCTGTGCAAGAATCTGTCCCAGGATTGCCCTAATGACGGTAGATTTTCCACATCCGTTTTTGCCCCTTAAGAAGATTCTGTCCCCCTGTCTTACCTCAAGATGAAAACCGCGGATGATTTCACTGCTTTCTCCATATGCTATGCTGCAATCCTCCATGATGACCAGCTTTTCTTTATAATGGCTTAGAGGAATTATTTTTAAATCTTCTACCGTCTCCAGGTTTTTCAGCAAACCCGATTTTTCCTCTATCTCCCTTTCCTTCCTGCGCTCTAAGTTCTTACGGCGCATCTGCATTCTGCGGGACTTTTCACCTATATATGCCCGTGTATCTATGCACTTTTCATACTTGAAAGACTTTACGCCTATTTTGGTAGCCTCCACATTATCCGCCCATTGCCTGGCTTTTCTGGCAGACTGTGTCAATCTTTGGATGTCCTTTTTTAGCCGTTCATTTTCAGCAAGCTCATAGGCATCCTGCTTTTGCTTATTCTCCCACCAGGAACTGAAATTCCCCTGCTGCACTTCAAGATCCGACTTATTGATTACAAGCACGTGATCCACACAGCCATCCATAAAGCTTCTGTCATGGGAAACCAGAATAAATCCTTTTTTGCTGCATAAATACCGCTTTAAAAGTTCTCTTGCTTCCATGTCCAGATGATTGGTGGGTTCATCGATTAAAAGGAAATGATTCTCCTTGGAAAAAAGAAGCGCCAGCATCACCTTTGTCTGCTCCCCATTGCTCAAAGTACGAAAAGGTCTGTAGAAAACTTCTCCGTCTACCTCCAGGAAATTAAGCTCCCTGCACACTTTCCAAAATTCATAATCAGGATAAATTTCTTCTATTACATCAATGGTATTTTTATCTTTATCCTTTACTTCAAAGGGAAAATAATCAAATGAGACAGATGCGCTGATCTTGCCACTGAATTCGTACTGCCCCATCAACAATTTTAAAAAGGTGGTTTTCCCTTTTCCATTTCTTGCAATAAATCCCAGCTTCCAATCGGTATCGATTTGAAAAGATACTTCCTCGAAAATATTATCATAGCTTCCTTCATAACAGAAAGTTAAATTGTTTACACTGATTTGTGACATACACATTCCTCCTTACAAAAAATAACGGTGCAGAAGCTTAAACTCTGCACCGCACATATCATCATGTATCATCACAAATAATAAAATCAATTAAATATGAAATACAAATATATTGTTTATCGTAATATAAGGATTCAGATGTTTTTCTTCCACACACAAACTATTAAGTTGCTTATTGAGCGGAAAAATAAAACATCCATACATCTCCTTTCCAAATACTATAACAAACTTATCAAAAAAGGATTCCTTTGTCAATCACTAATAAACAATTCTGTCTCTTCCCTGTTCTTTTCCTAAATACAATTTTTCATCCGCCTCCTTAATGGATGCTGACAGGTCGTTACTGAAATCATATTCTGTAAGACCGAATGTCATCGTCACGCCGACTTCAATCTCACCTTTTTTAATCTTCATCGCTTTAATCTTGTTACGAAGATGAGAGACTTTTAAGAAGGCATCATCACCATTGCAGTCCGGGAATAACAGAAGAAATTCTTCGCCTCCCCATCTCGCTGCCAAATCTCTTCCCTTTAGCTCATCTTTAAAAATCTGAGAAATACCTTTTAATACTTCATCTCCAAAATCATGACCATAAGTATCATTGACCTTCTTAAAAAAGTCTATGTCACATATACAAATGCTAAATGCTGCATAATCCGATGCTTTATTGATAAGCGCTTCCATATAATCCAACGCTTTTCTTCTGTTGCTTAAGCCTGTAAGCACATCCGTATTTGCCAGCTCTTCCAACTGCTTATTATAGTCCATCAGCTTTCTTTCCAGTTCCTGGCTATTATTGCTGAAAATAAATACCACCACAGACAGGCACCAAAAGATGGTAATTGTGTTTATAATCTGAAGTACATTTTCGTCTGCTGTCGCCAAGGGCCATAAGGGCTCCCTATAATGATAAATGTAAAAGAGCAGGATACGGAGAGCACATAAAAAAATGGCATATATAATCTTTCTTGTATACTGCTTATAGCTTGAAAAGAAAAATAGTACCAGCAGCACCATCAAAAAATGCTGGACCCCTATATTCCATCCAAACAAATGAAGAATCACGCAGATCCAAATAATCATCCCTAAATTGAACACACCCAGAGTAACCATCGGCCTGCAAGAATAAGAAATAGCAAAAAGTCCAGCAAAGACGGCAAAAAACACTGTATAAAATAGTATGACCATAAGATCCAATTTTATATTATTGAATATTCCGTTTATAGAAAAATAGACCATAACGGAAATTAATAATATTCTTATGACCACTGTCAATTTTTTTGTCTCGTTTTTCGCTTTTACATCTTTACCGATAAAATCTGCTATTTTCTTTAAAAAATTTCCGGATTTTGTTTCCGACACCTTACTGTCCACTCTTCCACCTGTATGCTGTAAAAAACCTTATTTTCTTATGTTTTATCATACACCATAGAAGACTAAAATGCAACAAATCCCTTCCGCCAAAGTCTTTACCAAGTCTTTTCAAACGTTAAATTCCAGTCAACATTAAAGGGGCTGTCAGATGCCGCTTTCAAATCTTCATAAATGCCGCGTCTTTCGTCGCTAAGCTCCTCTGCCCAGTATTCATATCCAATGAAATAGCTGTCCATAAAGCTGTCCCATGAATCGAACGAGCTCTGGATTTCGGCAGCCAAAGCTAATGATGCGTCTAATGCTTCTTCCTCTGTGTAATATCCTGCAAGGTAATAACTTGCGTAAAGCCACATTGCACGGCTATAGTCCCATGCTGCTATGGTGTCATCGCCATACTGCTTATATGCGCCATATCCATTTGCATAACACTGGGCTTCTTCCTCTTCCACCTCAAAATTATTAAGAATGAACTCTGCCCATTCATTCTCAGCAACATCATCAATTCCGTATTCCTCAAAATATTTCATATCTACTGCAAAGGAAGCACGGTGCCCTTCACCAAGCAGCCAGTCCATCGTCTCATCTGCTGTGGCACGGTCAGTTACATCCCAAGAACTGCTTAATCCCTCCTGCCTTAAAGACATAACAGATTCACTGGCGCTCTGCCCTCCAAATATCGAACAATCCCATCCGTTCAAGTCTGTCAGAACTGCGCAGGTTGCGTTGAACCAAAGAATCGTATCTGTTGTCTCTACAGAAGCTGCTGCTTCCACTTCAGGCGCCGCCTCCTTAAAAGTTTCACAAACATTCTTAAAATACTCTGTTTTCTTTGCATTGATTCTCGGTGCAATATAAATAATGCTATAATATGCATAATCCGTTTCACCATACAAAATCATACCGCTTCCCTTTGTTCCATCCGAAGTGACGCTGCAGCTGTATGTTTCTACATTTTCAAGATCGGAAATAGACGGATTATCTATTTTTTCTGAATCTTCAACACCAAAGGACTCTTCCGTCAATGACTTCAAACTGCTAATATCCTGAATATTGCCTGCATAAAGTGCTTTTTCATACTGCATGACAACAATCCCCTCATTGCCGTTGCTTGTAAATGCGCCAAGGTCAATGCCTGTGTCAAGATCCTCGGCTTCCCAGCTTTCATCCATGCAGATACTTACCGTATCTCCATCTAATAAAAACTCCTTTAACTCCACATTGCTTCCGCTCCCACATCCGGCAAGCGCTATTGCCATCAGCGAAATTAAAATAACCAGTAACTTTTTTGTCCTTTTCATAATTTCCTCCCTAAAATAAAATTATTTTTATTGTATGAATTATGGTACGATTTGTCAAACAAAAAATAAGCACCTAAAAAAAATGAAAACTCATCCCGTCTTCCAGTCTGCCTTTTGACAACTCATAAGGCATGTCCCACAAAATCAGAAAGGGTTTGATCAGCTTTTCTTTTAGATAAACCAGAACAAGAACTGACATTATTCCTGACAGTGCAATGATGCCCTCTCATATTCATCCTTTTTTAATATATGAAACAACATATCTCTTCTCCTTCTCGCCATAGCATATTTTTTACCGATATGCATGCATTATAAAACAGTAAATATTTAAAAATCCTTAAATGATTATCATAAATATTAAGTTTTATTTTCAAAACATTTTACGACCAAAATAGAAATAGGAATATTCCACAGAAAATCATGTGTAAAAACAATGATTCCCGCGGAATATTCCTATTCTTTCGTAAAAGTCCTAAAAATCGGCGTTAAGCTTTCTTACCTATTTATTCTTTTTTACCCATAATAAGTGTATAGACCATGGTTTTTTGCTACTATTCTTTACTGTAACTTCCAAGCCAAATCATTCAAAAACAACTGCTGTTTCATACTCTCTATCGTTGTCTCCTTGGTAATATGAATAAATTCTATACCCATAATATCTGCCCAGTCTTCCATCATCTGTGCCGTCACCTGCGTACTCAATACACTGTGATGCGCACCGCCTGCCATAATCCAGCACTTCAGTCCTGTCAGCAGATCCGGCTCTGCTTCCCACATAACCCGTGCCACCGGAAGATTTGGCATTTCTAAAATCGGTTTAATACAGTGAATGTCTTGTACAATCATCCGCATACGACCACCCATATCTATCACAGAAACTACAATGCCTTTTCCCGGCTTTCCTTCAAATACCAGCCTCGCCGGAGGCTGTCTGTCACCAATCCCCAAGGGATGTACTTCAATCCGTGGTTTTTCCGCCGCTACAGAAGGACATACTTCCAGCATATGCGCACCCAAGGAAACTTCTTTTCCAGGCTCTAAATCATAGGTATAATCCTCCATAAATGCAGAACCACCTTCCAGTCCTTCACCCATCTGCTTCATAATAGTGGTCATAGCTGCAACTTTCCAGTCGCCTTCCCCACCATAACCCATACCATCCGCCATAATATTTTGCGAAGCCAGACCTGGTAGTTGTTCCATTCCATATAAATCCTGAAAATTATTGGAAAAGGCCATCGCCCCTTCTCTTTCCATGATTTTGCGAATAGCAAGTTCCTCTTTTGCCTGATACCTCACGGCATCTTGGTCTTCGGTAGCAAATTCGTATCTTTCTTTATATTCTTCTATTTTGGCATCAATTTCTGCTTCTGTTACGCCACCCATGGTTTCTACCAAGTGTCCTACCGGCCAGTAATCCACTGTCCAGCCAAATTTTATAGCTGCTTCTACTTTATCTCCTTCTGTCACTGCTACGTCTCTCATATTATCGCCAAAGCGAACTACTTTCAGTTTTCTCGAATACGCAGCTCCTACAGCAGAACGCATCCAGTCTCCCAGCTCCTTCTGGACAGTTTCATCCTCCCAATATCCGACCACGATTTTATGATTTTTCCGCATCCTTGTTCCAATAAATCCATGCTCTCGATCCCCGTGCGCCGCTTGATTCAGGTTCATAAAATCCATATCTATTTCTAGATTCGGAATTTTACGGTTATACTGGGTAGCAAAATGACACCAAGGTTTCTGAAGCAGGTTAAGTCCGTGAATCCACATTTTAGACGGAGAAAACGTATGGCACCAAGTAATCACACCCGCACAACGCTCATCCATATTTGCCTGTTTCATTACCTCTATACACTCATTATCATTTTTAATGGTGGCTTTATACACAATCCGACAGGGAATATCTGACGCTCCACTCAGTCGAACGGCCATTTCCTCTGCCCGCTCCTTGACGGTATCTAAAACCTCTGATCCATATAAAAGCTGGGAGCCTACCACAAACCAAAACTCATAATCTTTAAGCATTGCTATCTACCTTTCCTAATTTACAATTCTCAATCACTGCCTTTTCTGTCTCTAACATAATCTTAAAAGAATTCATATATGCGCAAAAGCCCTGTACGCCCTCCGTGTACGTATTATCAGATTCAAAAAGGGGCAAGCAAATGCCCCTCTTTGTTGAACGCTAGATTTCAATTGCCTCTCAGATTTCTGCCTTTTTACGCATTATTTAAATCCTTCCAAATATGCTTTATTCACTTCGATCAGCTCGTCCACCATTGAAGTAATCTGTTTTAAGGTACAATTTGCCGCTGTCATCGGATCCAGCTTCACACCTTCATAGATATATTCATACTTTTTCTCCACCATTGCTTTTGCCATCATCTGATGAACCACGATATTGCTTGTATTCAAAGCTGCCAGCTGTGTCGGAATCTCTCCTACATAACAAGGATGAATTCCTTCTGAATCTGCATAGCAGGGAACTTCTACTACGGAATCGTTGGACAAATTAGTAATCAATCCTGTATTCGGAACATTCAAATTCGCACGGAACGGCTTTCCTGCCAAATTTGCATGGATAATTTCCGGCGCATATTCAAAGGATTTGCTGATTGGAATTTCTTTATTTTCACGAATCAAAGCCTCCAATTCCTCAAAATACTCGTCTCTTCCTTGTTCCTGACGCAGCCACCATCTGTCCTCAATCTTATATTCCTTGATCATCTCCTCATTTTTACGGAAATATGGACAATATTCACCCATATGGAAGGGGGATTCAGATACATATTTTCCAAAGTTCTGCATAATTTCAAAACGTACAAAATCGTATACTTTGGCGTCATAATGGCAGTAATCCGGCTCTACCTTTTGAAGCTCTTCAATTCTCTTCCAGTCCTTTGCAATTTCAAACAATTCCGGATATGCATCTTTTCCATCTACCTTATACTGAAGGAACCAGTCCATATGGTTAATACCTGCTGCCCAGAAGGACACATGATCCATAGTTGTTCCCAGATAGGCAGACAGCTGCAGAGCTGTACTCTGTACATTATGACAGAACCCAAAGACTTTGATTTTTGTCGCCTTGCTTAAAGCCAGGCAAAGCGCTGCCATGGGATTCGTATAATTGAAGAAATAAGCATCTGGGCAAAGCTCTTCCATATCTTTACACATTCCCAGAATTGCCGGAAATGCACGCAGACCACGGAACATACCACCAGGTCCTATGATATCGCCCACATTTTGAATACACCCATATTTTTCCGGAATTCCCAAGTCTTTCTCATATAGCTCTACGCCACCGACACCAATGGTATTAATAACATATTTAGCATCTTTCAGAACGTTTCTGCGCTCTGTGCTCGCTTCGATTACGGTATTTTTTCCAAGCTGCTTTACAATTTTATTAGCAACCTGCTCCATGACATGAAGCTTATGTTCATTAATATCTACCAGACCAATCGCATCAATGTGCATATCATCATAGGTCAGTACGTCACAGATTAATTTTTTAGAAAACATGCCACTTCCAGCGCCAATAATTACTATTTTGTTCATCTCATTTTCCTTCTTTCTTAGAGTGTTATTCCCGCAGGCAATAAGCCTAGGCGGATTTATTTGGTTTTCTAGTTACTTAATTGCACTTCCTGTTTTCCGATCTGTTGTAATCGCCACAACTGCCAGGAAAATCAATCCCTGAATCAACTGCTGTACACTAGGATCCAATTTCAGCATAACCAGACCGTTGTTCATAACCGCACACAGCAGACAACCTATAACGACCGTTGAAAAGTGTGCTTTCGCTCCTCCATTAATCGGCATACCACCCAGAACCAGAGCAATCAAAATATTGGTTTCTATCAGATTTCCGCCAGTAGCGGTAATGGAACCTACTTTAAGAAGGTTGATAAACGCCGCCAAACCTGTCAAACATCCTGCCGCTGTAAAAACCAGCAATTTGATTTTATCTACTTTAATTCCAGAATAGCGGGCACCCGTTTCTCCTGCACCTATGGCCTTAATCTTGATTCCCAGCGTCGTATGCCGGTACAATATATAGCCAATCACCAAGACCACCAGTGTAATAGGCAGCTTTATCGAGTGAATGTCATAGTCCATAATACTTAAAGGTGCCGAAACTGGAGCGTTGGTTGTCAAATACTTACACACACCCCTAAACAGGAACATTGCACAGATTGTAACAATAAAGGAGGGGATCTTTAAAAATACATTCATAAAGCCGTTTAATAGACCAATCGCACCTCCGGTTAAAATTCCACAGATTATCGCCAGAATCAAATTATAGTGAGCCAGCGTTGCAATCACTATCCCCACTACTCCCACGATGGATCCCTGAGAAAAATCCAGTCCACCAATTGTCATAATGAAGAATACGCCTGTCGCAGCAATTAGAAGCACATAGGCTTGATTCAAAATTAGCAGCAGGTTCCTGCCCCCCACAATACGACCTTTAGTCAGAATAGAAAAAACAATTAACATGGCTACAAGACCAATCAGAGGAAACAGCATGCTTCCGAATCGTTGTATTACACTGCTTTTTTTCGCAGCTACTTTTTTCTCGCTCATTGTTGTCCTCCCTACACCATTGCTTTGATGATATCTTCTTCAGACAGTAACTCGCTTCTTTCAAACTCTCCGCTGAATCTGCCGTCTTTCATGACAATAATCCTATCGCTCATGCCGATCAATTCCATTATTTCTTCAGAAATCATCAGAATTGCCTTGCCTTTTGCCTTAATTTTTTCCATCAAAGCATAAATATCTGCTTTTACTTTAATATCAATGCCACGGGTCGGACTATCCAAAATCAAAATGTCAGAATCCTTACCTATCCAACGGGCTAGAACCACCTTTTGTTTATTACCGCCGCTTAAGTTTGACACAAACTGATCTGTGCCTTGCATCTTAACGCTCATTAATTCCGCATATTCTTGAGCAAACTGATTCTGCACTTTATCGCTTATCAGTACTTTTCCAGAAAGTTCGCTCAGAGACGGAAGACAGATATTGTCGCGAATGCTCTGATTCAAAATACAAGATTCTGTATCCCGATTTTTCGAAGCATATGCAATTCCACTGTTAATTGCCGTGTAAATCGAATCAATGGATATTCCCTCTCCTGTCTTAACTGTCCCCGACCGATTATAGGAAGCACCAAATAATGCCTTGCCCAACTCGTGCATACCAGACTCACTTAAACCTCCGATGCCCAGGATTTCTCCCTTTTTCAACGTCAAAGAAACATCTTCCAAAAGACCTGGAACAGATACATGTTCAACTGACAGAGCCACCTCATCCATAGATGACGCCGTATAATCAGTACGAAAATACTTTTCATCCAGCTCCCGACCCACCATCAAACGTTTCAGGTCATCTTCCGTCATATCCGCGCTATTGACTGTATCAATATACTGACCATCACGAAATACTGAAATTGTATCTGTTTTATCCAGCACTTCCTGCAGATCATGGGAAATGAATACAACCGTACCGCCCTCATCCCGAATCCGTTTCATTTGCTTATACAACTCTTCACGTCCGCTCTGGCTTAAGGCAGTCGTCGTCTCATCTACAACGAAAATCTTTAAATCGAAACAAGTGGCTTTTACCAACTCTACCAACTTTCTCGTCTCAAAATCATATGTATCAATCATCGCCGATGCATCAATAAAATCATAGCCATAGCTTTTTAAAATCCGGTTTGCATCCTCCTTCATCTTACCGACATTTTTAATTCCAAATTTAACATATTTATCTTCTTTGCCCAGGAAAATATTCTCCGCCACTGTCAGACCTGAAAGAGTGCCGCTTTCCTGAACAACAATGGAAACCCCGTGATAGTTCGCATCTACTTGATTCAAAGGCGCGTAAGGTGCGCCGTCCAGGATAAATGCACCACTGTCTATTTTCAAGATTCCACAAAGCATGGATACAAATGTAGATTTTCCGGATCCATTTTCTCCAATCAGACCACGAATTTCTCCCTTATTCAACTGGAGAGAAACATGATCCACCGCTTTCGTGATGTCGAAGGTTTTACAAATTTCTTCTGCCCGCAAAACCACTTGCCTTTCTTCCATATTTCCCTCCTTATTTTACAACCGTGCCCTTCACGCGCTTTGTTGTCACAGCCACGATTAGAAGTAAAATCGCACCTACAATCACGTTCTGTATCGTTGACGGAACACCCAGAGCCAGCAGACCATTCAGCATCATATAGATGATAAATTCACCCACTACAATAGCAGTAATCGGACAATTATATTGTTTAAATGCCATACCGAAAAAACACCCCATAACCGGAATATAATTTCTTCCTCCGCTGGCCATACCCGTCTCTGCTTGTATAGAACTTCCGTAACTAATTGTCAGGATACTCATGATGCCAACAAAACCACCGCAAATAGCAAAAGCAAGTACTTTATACTTATCCACACGAATACCCATATTTTTTGCAACTGACTCATTGCTTCCGATTGCATATGTATAAGTTCCAATTTTTGTATACCGCAAAATAACAACTGCTAAAGCAAAGGCAATTACTGCTAGTAAATAATTCCAGGGAGTTCTGGCAAATGCCTGCAAATCTCTGCTGATTCCCATCAGTTTTCCTTGAGAAATCATAGATGCAATACATTCATACAACATCATCATACCAACTGTTACAATAATGGACGGAATTTTAAGTCTGATATAGATTATTCCGTTGATAAGTCCTATTAAGGAGCCACAGATAATTGCACCAAGAATCAAGCCTGGATATCCCGCAACAGATGCACAAATGGAGCCCACAATGGCTGATAAAATAATGTTAGAACCTAAGCTGAAATCAAACAGTCCCATTACCATAATGAAATAAAATCCGCACGCAGCCGTTGCCTGAATTATACATTGCTGCGCATAGGAAGATAAATTCGCTAATGACCCAAAGTTATTCGGCGTCAATATTTTAAATATCAGGTAAATAGAAACTGCAAAAATTAACAGCACTGTTATTCCAAAACCTGTACTACGATTCTTTTTCACATTTAACTTTTGCATTTTTATGCCCTTTACTAATAATTATTTTCCATGGCGCTCTGTAACATCATTAATGGAAAGTGTTGCAGCAGTTTTCTGTAATTCTTCAAAACTTCCATCTGCCATAGCTTTAATTTCTTCCTCATTATAAGGAAGCTCGTCTACAAAATATTTTTCATAGGCTGCATAGTCATCTGTAGATGCTACATACAGATAAGGGAACATTACCTCATAATAAGAGCTCTCTGATCTTGTATAGTTTCCTTTAATCGTGTTATAAACCATCATGAAGGAGAACAAGGGATCTGCATAATGTCCACCAGACATAGCTGCCAGCTCATTATTTGCCAGCTGTTCACCCAAAGTAGCAGTAAAGTCTGTGGATACAACATAGTAATCACCTGTTTTTCCCCGTCCATCAATAGCTGCAAGGGTTCCGTCCAGAGCCATTCCGCCCCCGCCGACAACGATAATTGCATCCATTTCCGGATATGTATCAATCAGACCTTCAACAGCTGCACGTGCTTCTTCTGAAGTGTATTTATCATCAGCCAGCGGATACAATTCTACCTGATCGTCTGGATTTTCATTATTCCATTCTTCAACTGCTTTCTGATATCCCTCCTGCCTTGCAAGGCTAGTGGTATCACCTACACGCCATGCAGTCCAGCCAATATGACGTGCACCTTTTTCTTCAATCAGGATTTTACCCAAGTTATAACCATTATCTACCTCTGCCTCATGGGTACATCCCACATAATAAGAAGAAGCCAACGCTTGCGCTGCAATTTCTTCATCACTGATTACACGGAAAAACTGTGAAACATATACGCCGTATTCATCACACGTTTTGATGACAGAAGCCATCTCTGAATCCGCAGAATTACAGATTACAATACCATCTACACCTGCTGCACAAAGATTTTCCACACCTGCTACTACCTGCTCAGAAACATGTTCCTGCTCATCGTAAATCAAGGTAACACCAAGCGTATCCGCTGCTGCATCCAACATTGCCTTACAAGATGAACCAAGAGAATCGCTGGTTCCCCAAATAGATACACCGATTGTAATGTCAGAATCTTTTACTTCTTCTTCCTTACCTTCATCATTAGATGAAGAAGCCTCCTCCTGGCTATTCTCCGTGCTTTCGTTGACATTTCCAGTTGCCTCATTTCCAGTTGCCCCATTTCCATTAGAACCGCCACAGGCTGTCAACGATACTGCCATACCCATAGCCAAGACAAACGCTAATACTTTTTTCATCATTGATCCTCCTTTTAATTATGTTTTTTTAAATCTTTAGATGATATAAATATTTAGTTATTATTTATATCATTTACTCAATTGCTTTAGTATATAATACTTAATTGTATTTCAAAATTCAAGCTTTTTCAGCAATTTTAACTATATTCAGCATTTTTAATAAATTTTTTTGTCTTTTTTGTAGCATATTTCATTTTACCAGAACTAAATATTTATCTAAATTTCTTTACTCGTTTTTTATTGATTTTTACTTTTTTCTTTTATATAATAAAAATACTAATAAATTAAAAGGGTACGCAAATGAATATAACTGCTAAAGATATCGCAAAGAATTTAGGCATTTCTACCTCTGCCGTCTCACTGGCCATGAACAGAAAACCTGGAGTCAGCGTCGCAACTAGAGAAAAGGTACTGGTTGAAGCCGCCCGAATGGGATATTGCGTCAAAAAAGAACCCATAGCTAAAAACCAGAATATTCGATATGTGATTTTTCTGGAGGGAGAAGCAACTGTAAAAGAAACTTCCTTTTATTCTATTTTGCTGCATGGAATTGAAGTTACAGCCAAAAAATATGGATATAACGTACTGATCAACTATTTTGATGCCAAGCAAAACTGGTCTGAACAGATTGCAACCATTACTAAGGATGTATCGGGACTGATCGTTTTGGGAACCGAAGTAGAAGACCGGCATATCTACACTGCAATCGAAAACGGACTTGGGAATATCAATATTCCTCTCGTTATGGTAGACAATGCCACCAGTATTACAAACATTGACAGTGTAGTCGCTGACAATCTGCGGGGGGCTTATCACGCCGTCACATACCTGCTGGACAAAGGACATAAAGACGTAGGATATTTGCGTTCTACCAGCAGAATCGACAGTTTTGATGAACGTCAGCTTGGTTACCTGAAAGCCCGAAGAGAACATGGACTTTCAGAACATGTTAAACCAATAATCATAGATGTTGGTATTTCTTCTGAAGATGCCTATAACGATATGTGTCATTGGTTGGACACAGGAAATCAGCCTTGTTCTGCCCTGTTTGCAGAAAATGATATCATTGCCGCCGCATGTATACGAGCATTAAAAACTCATAATTATCGAGTACCAGAAGATGTTTCTATCGTCGGCTTTGATGATATGCCCCTGTGCACCATGATTGATCCTCCTCTAACCACAATCCAAATCATGAAAGAACAGATGGGTATGGTTGCCATGGAAATTTTACACCATCGGATACAAGAGGGGACTCATGCATTAAACAGCAAACGAATCGGTGTTTACCGTGTTGCAATTTCCACCCACTTAATAGAACGCAACAGCGCTAATGAATATAAATTGCTTTAATAGGTAAAAAGTTTCGGCTCTCGCTTTCTTACAGTGTAGAGCCATTTCTTCGCTCTATTTATCCATGTTTGTAATTAGCTTATCGGAACGTTGAATGCATCATAATTAAATTTGCCATACATTCAAGCAATCTGAAAAGTTGCTTATAAAAAAGTATACAAAATCTGAACTTTATCCTGATAATCAATTATGTTCGTATAAATATTTGTATTTAAATCTCCCACTAAAGACGACACCTGATAGAAATAATAAGTTCCCTTTATAAGTTCAGGACTGCTGTATACTGCAATATGATAATCATTAACCGCACAAAAAGCCATGATAGGATTTTCTTTATCATCCGTCATCATTATTAAATCGTTTTCCTTTATTTTCTCATTGAATTCAAGTACTATAAATAGCTGCTTGGAATCTTCACTCACTTCATCATACATATTTCCGGTAGTAAAAAGTATGCCTCCGTTGATATAAATACCTTTATTGGAATCCAAACCGCTATCAATACTTTCCGAATTTGCACATGCTATCACTAATCCCTCGTTAATAACAATATAACCGTTAGAATCAATTCCATCTCCTTCCTCTCCAAATCCAGAATTACAGATAAGAGTTCCTCCATTCATGGTAAAGACTGATACATCATCTTTATTTGTATTAATAGAATCATCAGCGGCATTGATAATAATCTCCCCATTATTAATCGTCATATGAAGGTTACTGGATATTCCTTCATTTTCTGCATTTACAATCAATTTACCGTTTTCCTCAGAATCTATATTAAAGGAAATCTGACTGTCTATGGCGGCATCGAATTTATATTTCTTTTTAACATCTTTGTTTTTAATATCTTTCTCTGTGGTACCGTCTTCATAAATCTTTGCAACATATGAACCATAAATCACATTTTCACTATCCTCGGCAAGTATCAAATGAAATCCCGCGTTTTTGGTATCTACAATGGGACCAGCATCCTTTTTAATACTGCTTCCACATTCATAGGCATTATAAACCACTATTGCAGGAGCAACACTGCAATGAATTTCCACATTATTTAAAATCAGACTTACCACTGCATCTTCATCTTCCTTGGAATCCTCTCCAAGATCAATTGCAATCTGACCGTATGAAATTTTTCCGCTCACTTCATAAATTCCGGGTCTGGTAATGGTGATAACCGTATGTGCCTCAGCCTCCTGCACACTATGCCCATCTTTTTTGCTTCCTTCCCCGTAAGTTTTATCTTTTCCTTCCTCATAGTAAACGATATCTGCCCCTGTATAAACCGCATCCTTTTTATTTTCGGACGCCTCCCTGCCATCTACTATTATTTTTTCATCTGATAAAACAATAGAAATAGTATGATCTTCTTTATTACTGTTTTCTGATTCTATAGCAGAGCATCCACATAATAAAAATACCAATGCTATAACGAAAAAGAAAAATCTGCTATACTTATTCATATTGATCTCCCACTCAATTGACTTATAAAAGCATAAAGCTATTAAATAAACTTAACAACCTTATGCTTTGTGTAAAACAATATATATTTTTAATCAAGCACTATCATTGTCCATAATAGGCATCGGCACCATGTTTTCTAAAGTAGTGCTTATCCTGTAACTCCGAAGGTGCAGGTGTCACTTTGGGATGAATGATTTCAGTCCGGTATGCCATTTTTGCCACTTCCTCCAATACAACTGCATTATGTACTGCATCCATGGCATTTTTTCCCCAGGCAAAAGGTCCATGGTTTTTACATAATACTGCCGGAACTGCCATAGGATCTTTATTCAAACGCTTAAACTCATTTACTATTAAATGTCCTGTATTTTCTTCATAAGCATCTTCAATTTCTTTCTTTGTGAGACATCTAAGACATGGTACTTCTCCATAAATATAATCCGCATGTGTCGTCCCATAGCATGGGATGCTTCTTCCCGCCTGCGCCCAACTAGTCGCATAGGAAGAATGCGTATGCACAATACCACCAATTTCCGAAAAAGCCTTATATAACTCTAAATGAGTGGCAGTATCAGAAGAAGGTTTATAGTTTCCCTCCACCTTGTTTCCCTGCAAATCCATGACCACCATATCTTCCGGCTTTAGTTTATCATAATCCACACCACTTGGCTTGATAACGAACAATCCACTCTCACTATCAATGCCGCTTACATTTCCCCATGTAAAAGTAACAAGACCATATCTGGGCAGTTCCATATTTGCTTTATAAACCTGCATTTTCAAATTTTCTAACATTATTTTCCTCCCATCACTTAAGAGTGTCTACTGCCACATGTTCAATTTTAAGACCAGCCATATAACGCTTCATAAATTGATTAAAACCTTCTACATCTTCCTTTACCGGTTCCATGCTGCTGCCGCTTTGGTCTGCAAATATTTTTTGACTTAAATATTCCTGTAAACTTTCAGATTCATTTTTATTCTTCATATAGTCTGCAAGGAGGGCAATTCCCCATGCACCGCCTTCACCTGCTGTTTCCATTACGGAAACAGAAGTATTCATAGCTGCTGCTGCCACTCTCTGACCAACGCCCTTTGTCTTAAACAAACCGCCGTGACCAAACATCTTATCTACTTTTACTGATTCTGATTTAAATAAAAGGTCAAGACCTGCCTTTAATGCTGCCAATGAAGAATATAAATGTACCCTCATAAAATTTGCGAGGTTAAACTGATCTTCTGCTTTTCTGACAAACAGTGGAGCTCCTTCATCAAATCCGGTAACAGGCTCACCTGAAAAATAATTATAAGAAATCAATCCGCCACAGTCTGCATCTCCTTCCAGAGCTTTATTATAGAGAACAGAAAATAATGTATTTTTATCAATCTTCGCGCCAATGCTTTTGGCAAACTGATCAAAAATATTTACCCATGCATTCAGATCAGACGTACAGTTATTACAATGCACCATAGCAACTAAAGCACCGTCCGGTGTTGTTACAAGATCAATTTCGGGATATACTTTACTAAGTTCCCTTTCCAGAACAATCATGGCAAATACAGAGGTACCTGCAGATATATTTCCAGTTCTTACGCCTACGCTATTCGTTGCCGCCATACCCGTACCTGCATCTCCTTCAGGAGGACATACTAATATTCCTGCTTTCAGTCTGCCAGAAGGGTCTAAGAGACGGGCACCTTCTTCTGTCAAACTTCCTGCTGCCTCACCTGCCATCAATACTTGCGGAAGAATTTCTTCTAATTTCCATAAAAAACCTTCCTCACGAATAAGATTATTAAATTGACGGATCATTGTCTGATCATAATTTCCTATTTTTATATCGATAGGGAACATACCAGATGCGTCACCTACGCCAAGAACCTTTTTCCCGGTTAGCTTATAATGGACATAACCTGCTAAGGTAGTCAGAAATGCAACATCCTTGACATGCTCCTCTTTATTTAAAATAGCCTGATATAAATGTGCAATACTCCACCTCTGGGGAATATTATAATTAAATTCTTTCGTCAGCTTGCTTGCTGCTTCTTCTGTAATCGTGTTTCTCCACGTTCTGAAAGGAACCAAAAGATGATCTTCCTTATCAAAAGCAAGATACCCATGCATCATGGCAGAAAAACCAATAGACCCTATCTGTGTAAGTTCCACATCATATTTTTCCTTTACATCACCGACAAGATTCTGATAGCAGCTTTGAAGTCCCTTCCACACATCATCAAGATTATAAGTCCATATACCGTTTACATATTGATTTTCCCATTCATAACTTCCAGAAGCAAGCGGTGCACCTCCTTCCTCAATAAGAACTGCTTTGATTCTGGTAGAACCAAATTCAATTCCCAGAGATGTTCTTCCTTCTTTTACAATTTCTTTTTTGTCCATGCCCTTCCCTCCAATATATAATTTATAAAAGATTTCTCCCAAAATTAATTCTTTTTACAATCATGTATTCTGTTATCCTTATTTTAGAATGTTCGGCAATATTATTTAAATGTTCTTTTCCATAACTAAATAGTATTACTTGTATGCTTATAATTACAAGTTGTTTTTTTGCAGGAATTTCCCTCCACAATCTCCGGTTCAATCAATATTTTTTGATTCTTTGCCATATCTTCCCCATTTTGAATCAGATCGAGCAAAAGCTCTGCCGCCATCTCCCCCAATTTTTCCTGCGGATGTACAATCGTCGTCAACTGAAACCCGCCGCTGTTCGCCATATAAGAATTATCATATCCTGTAACCGAAATATCATCCGGCACCTTAAATCCCGCATCATGTAGCGCCTCTATGACCCTCATAGCAATCTGATCATTATAACAGACGACAGCATCTATGATATGATTGTTCTGAACCATCTGAAAAATACTTTCATAAGGATGAATCTTCCGATCCTCCGTGTGAAACCAAACGACTTTATCCGGATCATAAAAAAGCCCTGCATCCTGCAATGCCATGGCATATCCCTTATGCCTGTTCTGTCCCTGAATATCGTCCGCCTTAAAAATCCCTGCAATATGCTTATGCCCATTTTCAATCAGATAATTAGTGATCATAAAACCACCTTTACAATCGTCCATAAGTACCTGCGGCTTGTCCCGCATCTGAGCAAAACAACCCTGTATAAAAACATAAGGAATTTTATATTCATCCAGCTTCTGATACAAATTCAAATGCCTGCAGTAAATTTGACTCTTACTGGGCTCAATAATAATCCCGTCGATATCCTTTTGCAAAAGCTCCTCTAAACACTTCGCTTCCTGACCTCTTGAATTTCTGGTATTCTTCAAGATAATACTATACCCTTCCTTCGTCAGCGCCGTATCGATTCCCTGTATCACACGGGGAAAAATATAATCCGACAAATAAGTCGCCACCACAGCAATATTCTTTGAATGATGGCTGTGATGCACCATATCTGAACAAAAAGTACCTCTCCCATGCTCCGCATAAATATAACCGGCATTTTCAAGAATCGCCAATGCTTTTCTCACCGTCTGCCGACTGACATGATACTTAGCAGACAGCTCATTTTCAGACGGAAGCTTATCGCCTGATTTAAATTCACTGTTCAATATCTTACTTTTCAAGTCTTCCATCAACTGAAAATACTTTAATTGCCTTTGCTGCACATCCCCATTTAACATCATATCCACCACCTGCCTGCTAACTTGTACGTAACTTGTCTCTATCATACCATATTTTAAAAAAAGATGCCCTATAAGTTAATCAACTTTAGGACATCTGATTCTTTAAATGTTAAGAAAAATACAAGCCGTCAGTATAAAAATAATCCCTTTTTTCTGCTTCGGACTTAGTCTTTCATGGAAAAGGAAGGTTCCTGCCAAACATACCAGCGCTACCATTCCGGCACTGTAAGTGGGATAGGCTACTATTGCCGGAAGGTTTTTAAGCGATAGTCTCTTTACAAGGTGATAAGAAAAACCTTCTGTCATCCCTTGTCTGATTTGTAAGACCAAACAATATCTTTTGCATACGTAAAAAGAATGCCTGTTGCCCCTTTTCATGAACCACCATTCATAAAAAAGGACACCCTTATTATTAACTCATAACTATTTTACACTCTAAAATTAAATCAAATCGAATCAGATTGATTAAGCGCTTCCCCAGCAATAGCCCCTGAAACAGCCGCTACCGCCTCATTCTTTTCTTCATCCGAAAGCCCCGTAAAATTAATATTCCTGTTTACCTTCGCATCGTATGTACCAGCCTTCACGATTTCAGCCAAATCAATTCCAACCGTATCTTTCATGGTTTCAAATAGTTTCGTCATAACTCCTGGAACATTGTCTGCCACAGTGCTTACTCCATTGCTGTTATCGCCGCCGATAATCGTAATCTTATCGATCTGGGTAAGAGGTTCTGCAATTTTACCGGCAATTTCAGGCAATACCTGAATCAACATTTCTGCCATAGCGGCATTATTATACTTCTGATAAGCAATCGCTTTCTTTTCCATGGCTTCAGCTTCTGCGATACCTTTTGCACGGATGGCTTCTGCTTCTGCTTCACCCACCATTCTGATACCTTCTGCTTCTTGTTCTTTGGCAAATTTCTGTGCTTCCGCCGTTGCTTTTAATGCTTCTGCTTCTTTTTCACGTTCAAACTTATCTGCCTCCGCATTTTTCATTCTCTCGTATAATTCTGCTTCTGACAACTGTTGGCGGGCAAACTTATCCGCTTCCGCTTTTTTCTTGATTTCTGCATCTAAAGCTTTTTCTTTTACTTCTGCTTCTCTTTGCTTTAAGATGACTTCTTTTTCCTGTTTTGCAATGCTTGCTTCCTGTGTTGCAATCTCAATGGTCTTTCGCTGTTCCTGTTCCTGGATACTATAAGCGGCGTCTGCCTCGGCGCGTTTGGTATCTTCCATTTTCTGAAGTTCTGCTTTCTGCAGAGCAAGTTCATTGTTTTTCTTTGCAATTTCACGTTCTGCATTGATTCTTGCATCATTTGCTTGTTTGTCAGCTTCCGCTTTGGCAACTGCAATTTCTTTTTCAGCCTCTGCTTTGGCAATGGCTGCTTTTTTCTTAATCTGGGAAATATTATCAATACCTAAATCATCAATGACACCATTGCCGTCTGCAAAATTCTGAACATTGAAACTTACGATATCAAGTCCCATGGCAGCTAAATCAGGCTCTGCATTTTCTTTTACAAGATTTGCAAATTTTTGACGATCACTTACCATCTCTTCCAATCTCATGCGACCCACAATTTCTCTCATATTACCTTCAAGAACTTCTCTCGCTATACCGGCAATATACTGGGTATTCTGATTCAAAAAGTTTTCTGCTGCAAGGGATAGCTTTTCTTTTTCACTGCTGATCTTAATGTTTACTGCTGCATCCACCTGAATATTGATATAATCAGCAGTTGGAACTGCATTAGATGTCTTTACATCGATGGGAATCAGTTTAAGACTCAGCTTATCCATCCTCTCAAAGTATGGAATTTTAATACTTGATTTTCCTATAATTACCTTTTTACGAAGACCGGATATAATAAATGCTGTATCCGGCGGCGCTTTTTTGTACCCTGTCACCAAAATGACTAAAACAAAAATAGCAACAATAACTGCAATAATAAACCCTAACATGCTATACCTCCTTTGTAGTAAATGAATTGTTCTATTTGATCAGCTTTACGCTGCTTGAACCTCATTTTCCCCTTTATCCCTTGAATACAAAATTTTTAAAATAATCGGTGTTGCTATCGAAGATACAATAATCAATAAAATAACAGACGTAAAGTAAACAGGCTCTAAAAGTCCAGCGGAAAGACCCTTTTGCGAAACAATAAGAGCAACTTCTCCTCTCGTCATCATACCTACGCCAATCTTAAAAGAATCATTTCCGTTAAACTTACATATTTTTGCCATCAATCCGCAGCCTATTATTTTACTTACAAGTCCAACCAATACAAATCCCAATGAGAACAGAAGAATACCTCCTGTCACACTGTCTATATTTGTCTTCAAACCGATACTGGCAAAAAATACAGGACCAAACAGCATATAAGAATTTACATCTACTTTTCTTTCTATGTAACTTGAATCATTAATAGAACATAAAATAATTCCTGCAACATAAGCGCCTGTAATATCTGCAATTCCAAAATATCTTTCTGCTACATAAGCTAACAAAAAGCAGTATGCCAGACCTGCAATTGGAATCCTCCTTGTATGAGGATATCTTTTATCTAAATATTTGAATAATTTGTAAGAAATAAATCCAACTACCAATGCAAGCGCAAAGAACAAAGCAGTATTTATGATTACAGTTGAGGGCTTGGAATTAGGGTTTTTAAAACCAATAACAAAAGTAAGAACAATAATTCCTATTACATCATCAATAATAGCAGCGCTCAATATAGTCGTTCCCACTTTTCCCTTCAATTTGCCCATTTCTTTTAAAGATTGTACTGTGATACTGACTGAAGTCGCCGTAAGAATCGTTCCTACAAAAACTGCTTTATAAAATTCTTCTGATCCCCAAGGTGAAATTCCATAAAACAACATATAATACGCTGCTCCTAATAAAAGGGGAATAAAAACACCTGCACAGGCAATCAAAGTCGCAATAGGTCCTGTCTTCATAAGTTCTTTTAAATCTGTTTCAAGTCCAGCGGAGAACATCAGCAGAATAACGCCTATTTCTGCCATCTGCATAAGAAAATCTGTTTGATTGACCCATCCTAAGATACTAGGTCCAATAATAAGTCCTGCTACGATTTCTCCCACTACCTGAGGCGCTTTCAATTTTCTTGCCACAATACCAAATAACTTTGCTGCAATTACAATAATTGCAAGATCCTTTAACACCAAATAAGTTTCCATTTTTCACTCTCTCCTCATAATATAATTTATCATATTATTTTATTCAGGGCTGATTCCTTCCTCCACAGCCCGAAGTCTGCAGCCATTCTTATAAGAACCAATCTCACACTTTTCAGCCTTTTTCTGATCCATACAAAATCTACATGCAGGACAAGGTTTTTTTTCTCCTGTGAAATCTCTTGGAATAGCCTCATTCTTCTCATTGTGCTTACAATCATAACACCAACAATCGTTACATTCAATAAATTGTGGAAATTCGTCAAAAAATTTTGTTTCTGCAATGAAATCAAAAAAATTTATTTGTCCTTCTATCTGTTTTTTCAAAAATATCCTCCTAAAAATCCCCATCAGAATATCCAATGGGGATTTTAATTACGATAAGCCGACTCGCAAAGCGTGGCGGCGTTCGTTGATAACAATTATAAAGAATCACTGTCATTTTCGGGAATTTCTTCCAAAGCATCATCAATATTTTCAAATTCATGATCTCCATCAGAAACCTTTTCTCTTACTTTTGCAATTTGTGCAACCGTTACTCCTTTATCAAGATTAATCAATTTCACGCCGGAAGTGATACGACCAAGTGTGGAGACATCTTCCATAGGTATTTGAATAATAATACCGCCTGTAGTGATCATCATAATTTCGTGTTCATCATTTACTGCCTTGACACCAACCAGATATCCAGTTTTTTCGGTAATCTTATAGCACTTAACACCTTTTCCGCCTCTCTTTTGGACGGTAAATTCATCCAAATACGTACGTTTACCCATGCCATTTTCTGAAACAATAAGAAGAGAATCTCCTTGATGATCTAACTGCATTCCTACAATTTCATCACCGTCTCCGAAGCTCATACCAATTACACCCATAGATGCCCTTCCTGTTGCACGTACATCTGTCTCTTTAAATCTGATACACATACCATACTTCGTGACAAGGAATATTTCTGTATTTTTATCAGTAATTTTTACCTCTATTAATTCATCATCATCCCTTAAATTGATAGCAGCAAGACCATTTTTACGCACATTGCTGTATTCTACAATATTTGTCTTCTTTACAATACCATTTTTGGTAACCATAAAAAGATTTTTATTTTCTTCATAATCTTTAATTGGTATGATTGCACTTATCTTTTCACCGGGATTTAACTGTAAAATATTAACAATTGCCACTCCCCTTGAAGTACGGCTTCCCTCAGGAATCTCATAGGTTTTTAATCTATATACTCTTCCATAATTGGTAAAAAACATAATATAATGGTGCGTAGTGGTCATCAAAAGATCGGCAATAAAATCATCTTCTATCGTCTGCATTCCTTTAATCCCTTTGCCACCTCTATGTTGGGACTTAAAATTATCAATCGTCATACGTTTGATGTACCCCAAGTTCGACATTGCTATAATCGTATTTTCATTTGGAATCATATCTTCCATAGAAATATCAAATGCATCGTAACCTATTTTGCTTTTTCTGTCATCTCCAAATTTATCAGAAATCTCCTTTATTTCTGTTCTGATCACACCCAGCAGCACCTTTTCATCCGCAAGAATCTCTTTTAATCTTGCAATTTTTGCAAGAAGTTCCTGATGCTCATTTTCAAGCTTTTCTCGTTCCAAACCTGTCAGAGCACGAAGTCTCATGTCTACGATTGCCTGTGCCTGAATTTCTGTAAGGGCAAAACGTTCCATCAAACTTTCTTTTGCAATCTGTGTACTACGACTTCCTCTGATAATTCTTATTACTTCATCAATATTATCAAGAGCAATCAATAACCCCTGTAAAATATGATCTCTTTCTTCTGCCTTATTTAAATCATATTTTGTCCTTCTTGTAACTACTTCTTCTTGATGTGCTATGTAAGCCTTGAGCATATCGAGAATGTTTAGGATTTTAGGTTCATTGTTTACAAGTGCAAGCATGATGATTCCAAAAGTATCCTGCATTTGTGTATGTTTAAAAAGAAGATTCAATATAATATTTGCATTCACATCACGGCGAAGCTCTATGACAATCCGCATGCCTTCTCTGTCAGATTCATCACGGAGATCTGTGATTCCATCAATCTTCTTTAATTTTACAAGTTCTGCTATCTTTTGAATCAAATTTGCTTTATTTACCATGTAAGGTAGCTCTGTCACAATAATTCTTGTCTTTCCATTTGCCATGGTCTCGATATCTGTGACTGCACGAACTCTTACTTTACCACGTCCTGTTCTGTAAGCTTCCTCGCTTCCCCTTGTACCTAAAATGATACCTCCAGTAGGAAAATCAGGAGCCTTTACAATCGAAAGAATTTCATCTATTTCCGTTTCTTTATCATCAATAATTCTGTTATCAATAATTTTAACAATGGCATTTATCACTTCTCTTAAATTATGAGGAGGAATATTTGTTGCCATTCCTACTGCAATACCTGTTGTTCCATTTACCAAAAGATTTGGATAGCGGCTGGGAAGTACAGAAGGTTCTTTTTCCGTTTCATCAAAGTTAGGCACAAAATCTACCGTATCTTTATTGATATCGGCCAAAAGTTCCATAGAAATTTTACTCAATCTTGCCTCTGTATAACGCATAGCTGCCGCACCATCACCGTCTACAGAACCAAAATTTCCATGACCATCAACTAAAGGATAACGAAAAGACCAAGGCTGTGCCATATTAACTAATGCACCATAAATAGAACTGTCACCGTGGGGATGATATTTACCCATGGTATCACCTACGATACGTGCACTTTTTCTATGTGGTTTATCCGGTCCATTATTCAATTCTATCATAGAATAAAGAACTCTTCTCTGTACGGGCTTAAGCCCGTCTCTCACATCTGGCAATGCCCTAGAAGCAATAACACTCATGGCATAGTCAATATAAGAGGTTTCCATTGTTTTTTGAAGATCGACATCATGGATTTTATCAAAAATATTATCTTCCATTTTTGCTCCTTACTTTTTGATATTAAATGTCAAGATTTTTTACAAATTTAGCATTCTCTTCTATAAACTCACGTCTTGGTTCAACCTTATCGCCCATAAGTGTTGTAAAGGTAAGATCAATTTCAGATTCAGCTTCTTCATTCATTGTTACACGTAAAAGAATTCTTCTTTCAGGGTCCATGGTAGTTTCCCAGAGCTGTTCAGGATCCATCTCGCCAAGTCCCTTATAACGCTGTATTTTATTATTCTGATCACGTCCCACTTCTGAAAGTATATTATCTAACTCTTCATCGTTGTAGGCATACCACACATTCTTATTTTTTTCTAATTTATACAGAGGTGGTTGTGCCAAATATACATAACCTTGCTTAATTAATTCGGGCATAAAACGGTAAATAAATGTAAGAAGAAGAGTTGAAATGTGTGCGCCGTCAACGTCTGCATCTGTCATTAAAATAATCTTATGATACCTCAGTTTTGAAATATCAAAATCTTCATGAATACCTGTACCAAATGCTGTAATCATTGCTTTTATTTCATTATTTGCATAGATTTTATCAAGCCTTGCTTTCTCAACATTTAATATTTTTCCTCTAAGAGGTAATATTGCCTGAGTTGCACGGCTTCGTGCTGTTTTAGCACTTCCCCCTGCACTGTCTCCCTCAACAATATAAATTTCGCAATTTTCGGGATTTTTATCTGAACAGTCTGCAAGCTTTCCTGGCAATGCAGCACTCTCAAGAGCTGTTTTCCTTCTGGTTAAATCTCTTGCTTTTCTTGCAGCATCCCTTGCTCTCTGGGCAAGAATAGATTTCTCACAAATCAACTTTGCGACAGCAGGATTTTGTTCAAGGAAATAGGTAAGCTGTTCACTTACAATACTATCTACTGCATTTCTTGCTTCTGAATTACCTAACTTTTGTTTCGTCTGTCCCTCAAACTGAGGATCTTCTATTTTTACACTTACAATTGTAGTAAGACCTTCTCTTATATCTTCCCCTGATAGATTAGGTTCATTTTCCTTTAATAATTTATTTGTTTTAGCATAATCATTAAATGTCTTAGTAAGCGCATTGCGGAACCCTACTAAATGAGTACCTCCTTCAGGGGTATTGATATTATTTACAAAACTGTAAGAACTTTCTGTATAAGAATCATTGTGCTGCATGGCAACTTCAACATAAACATTATTTTTGCTGCCTTCAAAATACATGATATCATCATACAAAGCAGTTTTACTTCTATTCAGATATGTTACAAATTCCTTAATTCCTCCCTCATAATGAAATTCCCTTTCTACAGGCTTTGCATTTTCCTCTACCCTCATATCTTTTAAAATGATATGAAGACCTTTGGTCAAAAAAGCCATTTCACGCAATCTTTGTTTTAAAATATCAAATTCAAATTCTATTGTTTCTTGAAAAATAGATGCATCTGGTTTAAATGTTACTTTTGTTCCAGTTTCTTCTTTCTCACATTCACCTATTACTTTTAAGGGATAACATACATGTCCTTTTTCATATCTCTGCTCATATATTTTACCATCTATACGAATCTCTACTACAAGCCAGTCAGACAAAGCATTTACAACAGACGCACCTACTCCATGAAGACCACCGGAAACCTTATATCCACCACCGCCGAATTTACCACCTGCATGAAGAATCGTAAATACCACTTCCACAGCCGGAAGACCTGCCTTATGATTAATTCCCACAGGAATTCCTCTTCCATTATCCGTCACAGTAACAGAATTATCCTTATTAATGATAACTGTAATGGTATCACAGTAGCCTGCAAGAGCTTCATCAACAGAATTATCCACTATTTCATACACAAGATGATGGAGACCTCTGCTGGACGTAGAGCCAATATACATACCGGGTCTTTTTCTAACTGCTTCAAGTCCCTCCAATATCTGAATTTGATCTGCTCCATAATCATTATTGCTCATTCTTTCATCATTTCCTTTCTACAACACCATCTGCAACTTCAAAAATTCTATTTATTTCAAATCGATTGTTCACAAATTCATCCAAACCTGTACACGTAATAATTGTCTGAATATCACCTATACTGTTTAAAAGATAATTTTGCCTGTTGCTGTCTAACTCTGACAGAACATCATCTAACAGAAGTACAGGCGTATCTTTTGTAATTTTTTTTACTAATTCTATTTCTGATAGTTTTAAAGAAAGGGCAGCTGTTCTTTGTTGTCCCTGTGAACCGTATTTGCGAATATCAATGTCATTTACGATAAAAGAAAAATCATCTCTGTGCGGTCCTATAGAAGTCATTTTAGATTTTATATCTTTTTCTTGATTTTCTTTCATTTTTTCTTCAAAATTTTCAATAGATACATCAGGCTCGTATTTTACAGTGAGCTTTTCTTTTCCTCCAGATAATTTGCTATGTATTTCATTTATAATATCACAAAGCTGTCCTGTAAAAATAGAGCGTCTTTCAATAATTTTACTTCCATAAGAAACCAACTGGGAATCCCATATATTCAAAGTTTCTTTTAATCCAGGGTTAAAATACATATCTTTTAGAAGTTTATTTCTTTGATTAATAATTTTATTATAATGATTTAAATTATAAAGATAAAAACTGTCTAACTGACACAATTCCATATCCGCAAATCTTCTTCTCTCTGAAGGTCCATTTTTGATAATGGCAAGATCTTCAGGTGAAAAAAAGACAATATTCAAAAGACCCATTAAATCCGCCGCTTTTTTTATTTTCTTTCCATCTATTGCTATACCTTTTGATTTATTTTTGCGAAGATGCATATCCACTTTATATTCAATATCCTCTTTTTCAAGATATGTTCTTATATGCGCTTCTTCTTTATCAAAGTGAATAATTTCTTTGTCTTTGCTTCCCTTATGAGATTTTGTAGTCGCTGAAACATAAATCGCTTCTAAAATATTCGTTTTTCCCTGAGCATTATCACCATAAAGAATATTTGTACCTTTATCAAAATGAATATCTAATGTTTCATAATTTCTGAAATTTGCCAATTCAAGAGATTTTATAATCATCTTAAGTTTTCACCTTTCTATTTACGAACCTGAAACAATCTCAATTTGATTTCCTTCAAATTCCAAAATATCTCCATGATGCAATTTTTTCCCTCTCTGCATTTCTATCTGACCATTTACTTTTACCAGACCATCCTGAATTACAAATTTTGCATCAACTCCGGATTCCACCAGACCAGCAGCTTTTAATGCCTGACCCAATTTGATATAATCATCCCTTAAATATATTTTTTCCATTTTTTTCCTCATTTATACTTTAATTCACAGTGGTAAAATTAACAGGAAGAATCAGATAAATATAATTTTCTGCAGTATCTCTAATGAAACAAGGGGCTTTTGGATTTACAAGATAAATATCAACCTGCTCATCATCAATTACACGAAGAGCATCAATCATGAATTTAGGATTAAATCCAATCATAAGATCCTTTCCCTGCTTCGTAATATCAATTTCTTCATTCATGCTTCCTACTGTAGAATTAATTTTAAGTTCCATCATCCCATCTGTAATATTAATAATGATTGGCTTCTTATCTCCTTCTTTTACAAGGAGGGTAGCCCTGTCAATACATTCTAATAATTCTCTTTTTTTGATAGTAACTTTCGTTTCATAATCACTAGAAAGCATTTGATCTATCTTAAAATACTCCCCTTCAATCAGTCTTGAAACTACTGTCGTATTGTCAAATTCAAATAAAATATGTTTTCCTGTAAAGAATATATTTACATCTTTATCTGTATCTCCTGAAAGAATTTTACTCACTTCATTTAATGTTTTTCCCGGAACCACAACTTTCCTGGAAGAATAATTGTCTTTTAATCTGATTTTTCGAATCGATATTCTATGACCATCAAGAGAAACCACCTTTAGAGCATCGCCACTGATATCAAACAATTCTCCTCCCATAAGTTTATTCGTATCATTGTCTGAAATTGAAAAAATAGTCTGCCTCACTACTTCCTTCAAGGTAAACTGGGAAACTGTAATATAATCAATTTTTTCTATGGAAGGAAGATAAGAAAAATCTTCTCCTGATTTTCCTATAATAGTAAACTTTGCTTTCTCACAGGTTATATTTGTCTTAAACGATTTATCTGTTTCAAGTGTGACTTCGTTGTCAGGAAGTTTTCTTACGATATCAAGAAGTATTTTTGCATCAAGCGCGATCTGTCCTTTTTCTATTATCTCACCTTCTATGGTTGTTTCAATACCAAGTTCCATATCATTAGCAATTAGTTTGATTTTTTCTCCAGTAGCATCTATTAAAATACATTCAAGAATAGACATAGTTGTTTTGTTTGGAACAGCTTTTGATACAATCTGTACTCCGTTTAACAGGTTTGCTTTTTTACATACTAATTTCATCTGTGTATAACTTCCTTTCCTTTTTGTGTGCAGCTAATGAATCGGTATCTGTCTTTTGCGCTGTATTTATATATAATGAATGTAGTAATATCATTCATAATGGATGTTAATATGTGTATAACTCTTTTATTATACTATTTCTAAGTAAAAAAATAAATGTAAAACGTGTGGATAATTCATTTTTATTTAAGAATAACCTTTAACTTATTCACAATTTGCTTATGTCAGGCAGGATTAATTTTCTTTTTAATGATATCAATCTTGTTTTTTAATTCTTCATTTTCCGGTAATTCATTGGTTATTTTTTCAATGCCGTGGATAACTGTGGTATGATCTTTTTTTCCAAGTGCTTTACCTATACTTTGTAAAGATTCTTCAGTGAGATGCCTGCAAAGATACATACAGATCTGCCTTGGAAGAACAAATTCTGAATTACGCCTTTTGGATACAATATCTTCTGGAGTGATTCCAAAATGTTCTGCTACAATATCAATGATAAGCTGAGGAGTTACTTGCTTTACCACATCGGGAGATATAATATCTTTTAAGGTTTCTTCTACGTTTTCAAGAGTAATTTCAACTTTGTTTAATTTTGAAAAAGCAATTACTTTGTTAAAGGCTCCTTCAAGTTCTCTTATGTTTGATTTAACATTGGTGGCTATATATTGGAAAACTTCTTCTTTTATTTCTTTATTGTAATTTTCAGCATTTTTCTTAAGGATTGCCATTCTTGTTTCATAGTCAGGCGGTTGTATATCAGCTGTAAGTCCCCACTCAAACCGGGATCTAAATCTTTCTTCTAAAGTTTCCATTTCTTTTGGAGGCTTGTCAGACGAAAGGATAATTTGTTTGCCGGCAGAATGAAGTACATTAAAGGTGTGGAAAAATTCTTCCTGTGTACTTTCCTTACCTATTATAAACTGAACATCATCTATAAGCAGTACGTCTACCGTCCTATATTTTTCTCTTAATTTGTTCATTTTTGCGGCATTACCACTTCTTATTGATTCTATTACTTCGTTGGTAAATTGTTCAGAAGTAACATATAGGACTTTCATATCTGGATTTTGATTTAGTATGAAATGACCGATTGAATGCATTAGGTGTGTCTTGCCAAGTCCTGCTCCTCCATATAAATAGAGAGGATTGTATGCTACACCGGGAGATTCTGCTACTGCTAAGGAGGCAGAATGGGCAAATTTATTATTTCCTCCTACCACAAAGGTATCAAATCTGTATTTTGAGTTGAGGTTTGCATTTTCATAGTTGATATTGTATACAGCTCCGGGAGAAGAAAGCATTTCATTTTCTGCATCTTTTTCTAAAATAAAAGAGATATCATAAGTGTGATCCATCATTTCAGATATCGTTACTTGAAAATAACTTTTGTATTTGGAAGAAATATATTTAAGGGCATGAGCCTGATCAGATGGAATCATGATTGTTATAATATCATCTTTTTCACTGTGATAATTCAAGGGCTTTACCCATGTATTATAAGAAATGTCTGACAGATCATATTCTGTTCTTAGAGTTTCTTTGATCAATTCCCAATTTTCTTTAATAAAATCCATTATTACCCCCAAACACTTAATTAGTAAAAAACAAATTTCCTCTACTATATATTAATATAAATGATTTAAAATTTCAAATCATTTTTAGTTTACATAATTTATTAATGAGTTTTTTTATTTGTGAATAACTTATAAAAAGAAATAAACAGTTTACACATCCTTAAAACCTAGAAAATAAGAAGTTATATATTTAAAAATGTTGAAAAAAACAAAGTTATCCACAATTTATCCACAAGTTGTGGATATAATTATGTAAATTAATAAAAAATAATTTTTCTATATTTAGTGGTATAAATATAAATAATATCACTAGATATTGATGTAGAGAAAATCACGATTTTTATGCTGTTTTTTCTGTATTTTTTTCATATTAATTTTATTTAATTTTACTTGACGTAAATGTTCTAATCTTATATAATCGATATGATATTTTCAGAATAAGGATGTTAAATATTTGTTTACCTTATCATACATTAAGGTTCAGTAAAGGAGGTGCATCAGACATGAAAATGACTTTCCAGCCTAAAAGAAGACAGAGATCTAAAGTTCATGGTTTTAGAGCCAGAATGAGTACTCCCGGTGGAAGAAAAGTTTTAGCAGCCAGAAGAGCAAAAGGAAGAAAAAGATTATCAGCATAGGCCGCGTTATGTGGCCTTTTTTTCTATGCAGGTATAAATCATGGGTTATAAATTTTCGGAATCCTTAAAAAGAAATATGGATTTTCAGTTTGTTTATAAAAAAGGCAAATCTTATGCCAACAAATATTTAGTAATGTATATTCTGAAAAATAATATGGACAAGAACAGACTGGGAATAAGTGTAAGTAAAAAAGTAGGTAACAGCATTGTAAGACATAGAGTAACAAGATTGATAAGAGAAAGTTACAGACTACATGAAAATATATTTAATAGTGGTTTAGATATAGTAGTCATAGCCAGAAACGCTGCTTCTTCTCTTTCATATTGGGAAATAGAAAGCGCTTTATTACATCTTGCAAAACTTCATCATATCTCAAAAAATGGGTGTGATGAGGAAATCAGAAAATAAAATGAAAAATTTATTGATTTTATTGATTAAATTTTATAGAAAATATATTTCTCCAATGAAACATACCAAATGTCCTTATTTTCCTACCTGTTCAGAATATGGACTTGAAGCTGTTGAAAAATATGGAGCTTTAAAGGGAGGTTTCTTGGCTTTGTGGAGAATAATCAGATGTAATCCTTTTTCAAAGGGAGGTTATGATCCTGTACCGTAGGATTAATTGATAGAATCAAAAACAGGAGGAAATAAATTGACAGGGATTATTTTAACTCAGGATGATGGTTTGATATTAGGTCCTATTGCTAAGGTTCTCGGTTATCTTATGGAAGGAATCTTCTCTCTTTTAGATTTAATAGGAATACCTAATGTAGGATTATCTATTATATTATTTACAATCGTTATTTATTTATTATTGATGCCCTTAACCATTAAACAGCAGAAGTTTTCTAAGCTTTCTGCCAAAATGAATCCAGAGCTTCAAGCTATTCAGGCAAAGTATAAAAATAAAAAAGACAATGATTCCATGATGGCAATGAATGCTGAGACACAGGCTGTATATGCAAAGTATGGCGTATCTCCCAGCGGTAGTTGTATTCAACTTTTAATACAGATGCCTATTTTGTTCGCTCTATATAGAGTTATTCAGGCTATGCCTGCTTATGTTACAAAGATAGGTGATACTTTTAGAGTATTGGCTGAAAAGATTATTTCTGTTGATAATGCTGCATTTTTGCAGAGTTCTGAACTTAGCAGCGTTGTAAGTGCTGTTAGAATGTACAGTAAGAATTTTGAATCCAATTTAGTAAATGGTGTAATAGATGTTTTAAATAAGGTATCTTCTTCCGATATGAGCGTGATTTCTAATCATTATGATCTTTCACAGCTTACCTATGAAGGACAATTGATTTTAAGTAATGATACGACTCGTGGATTAATCGATACTTATAATAATTTTCTTGGAATTAATATAGGTAATTCTCCTTCTTATATGGTAAGCCAGGCGTGGAATTCTCCTGACGGAATACAATGGCTGCTTATTATAGCTGCTTTGATCATTCCTGTCCTTTCAGCTACTACACAATGGATTAATACGAAGTTGATGCCTCAGGTTGATGCTTCAAATGGTCAAAATGATCAACAGAATTCAATGGCACAGTCCATGAAGATGATGAATACCATGATGCCTCTTATGTCAGCATTTTTTTGTTTTACACTTCCAGCAGGTATGGGACTTTATTGGATATCCGGTTCTGTCGTAAGAAGTATTCAGCAGATCATTATCAATAAACATATTGACAAGATTGATGTAGACGAGCTTATTAAGAGTAATGAGGAAAAGAGAATTAAAAAGCTTGAAAAAGCTGGAATTGATCCAAGAACAGTAAATAAAAATGCTACTTTGAATACAAAAAATGTAAATGCTTATAAATCTTCTATGGCATCTAAAGCTAATATAAATGCTATGACGCAGGAAGAGAAGAATGAAGCAAT
>BLLW01000009.1 GCA_011959285.1 Lachnospiraceae bacterium
GGATGGATTATGAGGGAGCCAAGCGGCACGGATGCCGCCCTGGCTCCCTCATAATCCATCCGGCAACAGCCCCCCAAAGCTGCCCCACCTCACCTCCTGCAAAATCCCTTCAATACCTCTACCATGTACTCCACATCCGCGCTTCCCCCCGTCTCCACCGCCGAGTGCATACCAAGCTGCGCCAATCCAATATCCACCGCAGGCACCGACACCTGTCCCGCCGAAATATTCCCCAGCGTAGATCCGCCCGCAATATCCGAACGATTATGATAATCCTGAACCGGCACCCCCGCTTCCCGGCACAATCCCCTCATGACTGCCTCCGAATACCCATCAGTAGTATATTTCTGCCCTCCATGATGCTTGATCACGACTCCTCCGTTCAATACCGGACGGTTCACGGGATCTGCCTTTTCCACATGGTTCGGATGAAGCGCGTGGGCATTGTCAGCAGATATCATAAAGCTGTCCGCCAAGAGTCTCAAATAATCACTTCTGCTCTTTCCAAGACTCTCCCCGATCCTTTCCAGGGTATCCTTAAGAAAAGTGGACGCCGCCCCCTGCCTAGTGAGACTTCCCACCTCTTCATTATTAAAAATCGCACACATGGAGCAATACTCCCCTGGCTTTTCCTCCAAAATCGCCTCCATGGAAGCATACACACATTCCAAATCATCCAGTCGCGGCGATAAAATCAGTTCTTGACAGGCGCCGGCAATCCTGCCTTGTTCCCTGACATACAAAAACAAATCTGTCCCAAGAATCTCTTCCTTCGGCACTCCTGCAAGAACTGCCAGCTTTTCTTCAAACCATCCCTTTGCTTCGCAGCTTCCCATAAACGGAAGCAGATCCACCTGAGGATTAAACTCTGTTCCCTTATTTGCCTCACGGTTCATATGAATGGCAAGACTGGGAATCACAAGCAGATCCTCATCTATGTTTACATTCATCTCCTTAATCCCGGCTCCGCTTCCAGTTACCACCCTTCCTGCCACCGAAAGACTTCTGTCAAACCAAGTGGAAAAGATCATACCGCCATACCCTTCCGTGTTCAGCTTAAGATACTGATTCTCCACTGCCATTTCCGGATTGGTCTTCACCTTGAAGGAGGGAGAATCACTGTGGGAAGCCATTATATGAAATCCCTTGACCATCCCCTTAGGCATTCTGAATGCAATCAGAGAAGAACCGCCGCGTTTCACATAATAGCTTTGTCCACTTTTAATCTCCCACCCATCCTTTTCCCTAAGTTCTATAAATCCATTCTCCATAAGCTGCCTCTCCACATTGCCGACTGCGTGATAACTGCTTACACTCTCATCAATGAACCTTAAACATTTTTTTGCATAATTCAAATCCTTTTTCATATCCCCATTCCTTCCTATATTCCTCTGCGTACAAAAAGCTGCACACCTTCCGGTATACAGCCTTTGAAATTCCATTGAAAAATATTCATGCCATTGTCTTATCTCTTCTGAAGAAAATCCGGTATCTTAAGCGGCTTGTCCGCAACATTGCTTCTGATATCCCCAGGGCTGGTAATTCCGGACGCCGGTCTTCTTTGTGCCTGCCCACTATTGGGAGCAGCGTGTCCTGGAATCACATTCACACCATCCGGTGTGCCTGTCCCGCGAAGCGCCACATTTGGCGTAACTGGCTTCATATACTTGCCAGAAAACGTGCTGTAAGGCGATATCGGCTTATTGGTGGGCAGTGTAGCATCCTCAAGCCCTGTGGCAATTACCGTAATCCTACAGCTGTCACCCTTAGTCTCGTCATACATTGCACCAAAGATAATATTGACATCGTCTCCTGCAAGTTCCTGTACATAGCTTGCTGCATCAGAAGCATCAGCCAAGGTAATGTCACCAGATACATTGATGATAACATGGGTCGCTCCGGAAATCGTTGTCTCAAGAAGCGGGCTTTCCACCGCCATTTTGACTGCTTCGCTTGCCTTATCATCGCCTTTTCCTTCACCAATGCCGATATGTGCAATCCCTTTATCCTTCATAACGGTCTGTACATCCGCGAAGTCAAGGTTGATGACTGCCGGAACATTGATCAGGTCTGTAATTCCCTGAACTGCCTGCTGAAGCACTTCATCTGCTTTCTTAAGGGCATCCGGCATGGTTGTCCTTCTATCCACAATCTCAAGCAGTTTATCGTTAGGAATCACGATCAAGGTATCTACATTGTCCTTAATCTTCTCGATTCCATTGATTGCATTGACCATACGGGCTTTTGCTTCAAAGCGAAACGGCTTCGTCACAACGCCAACCGTAAGAATCCCCATATCCTTTGCCAATTTGGCAACTACAGGCGCCGCACCGGTTCCGGTACCGCCCCCCATTCCGCAGGTAACGAATACCATATCTGCGCCCTTTAAAGCCGCCGCAATTTCCTCGCTGCTCTCCTCAGCCGCTTTCTCTCCGATTTCCGGCTTAGCGCCTGCGCCTAATCCTTTGGTCAGCTTCTCACCTATCTGAAGCAATTTGGGTGCCCTGCATAGCTGCAGTGCCTGCTTATCTGTATTAATACCGATAAACTCAACTCCGGTAATACTTTCATCTACCATTCTATTGACAGCATTATTACCTGCGCCACCTACACCAATCACAATAATCTTGGCAGCAGATTCAGCATCGTTCGTCTTAATTTCCAGCAAGGGTTTTTCCTCCTTATCATTCCCACATCAAACCGCACACATTGCTTGCCAGTTTAATAAACTCATATAGACTATCATATAATCTTTTTCTTCAATTATCAACCATAAATTTTAGTTTTTTTTTATGTTCCCGGTGTTTCCTCCATTCTTTTATCCGGCTCAAAGGAAGTTTTTTTTGTTTCTTCGGTATAATTTTCCATATGAAGCGTTCCCTTCTCTCCCACAAGACTGGGCAGCATGTACTGAAGCTTCATAATCTTTTCATCCAGATTATCCCCGGCGCCAAGCGCCGCCTTCACCTCGTCAAAATATAGTGTCAACGACCCGTCACTTCCAAAATAAATTCTGTCCACCGAAAGGTTGTACTTATTTACCAGCTGGGTGATATTCAAGATAGACGCAAAAATCGCCTCGTCTTCCACCGGCAGACGCTCATGTACCACCACATAGTCGAACTTAAGCCCCGCCACCATAGGGACCCCATCCGTCTTTTCATAGGAACTTTCCACTACGATACCATCCTTATCAAAATACATATAGCGCTCCAGGTATTCTACATATCCCGCCAGCGCCTTCTCATAAACCTCGATCTTAATGGTGTTCGGATCCATGACAGACACATCCATTTTTTCAATAAAAGGAATATCCGTGATACTCTTGTCCTTATACACTAAGGATAAAAGAAGGGAATTATTCCCATAATGCCCTTCCATTACCATATCTATGATTTCTTCATTGGTGTAATGGATATTGCCCTCTACGTATATCGTTGTAACCGTATAGTTTTTAATAATGTAAATGAAAACCGCTACTATCACCGCCAAAAAGACTGTGAGCATTCCTCCGATGATAAAAAGGCTCTTATGACCTCTAAGGAACTCCCCCGGGCTTTCTTTTTCCTTTCTTTTTACCGGCTCTGTATTTACTTTTTTATTCAGATTGTTCTTTTTCAGCTTCTTTTTTGCCATGAAAGTCTTCCATTCCTGATCAAACCGCGGATAGATTTGCCTTTTAAATCATTCCTATCCCGTACAGATACTTACGCCCAGGTTCTGATAATCCCTGCAGATATCTTCATATCCCCGCTCAATAAAATGACGATTGTTTACTACCGTTTCTCCAAGCGCCATAACACCGGCAATTACAAGCGCCGCTCCTCCCCTCAGTTCCTGTGCTGTCACCTCACAGCCCAGAAGGCTATCCACGCCCATGATCACTGCCTTGCGTTTTCCTTTCATCTCGATGCATGCCCCCATCTTTTTGAGCTGCTCCACAATATGGAAGCGGTTCTCAAAAATCGTCTCCTCAATGACACTGATTCCCCTTGCAGTAGATAACACTGCCATTAAAGGCGACTGCATGTCGGTAGGGAAGCCCGGATAAATTTCCGTTTTAAGATAAGGAATCGCTCTTTTGTTCTCATCCGCAATCACATTCAGCCCTTCCCTGAAGATGTGGACCTGCGCCCCCATCTCCTCCGCCGCTTTCAGCATGCTGCGCATCTGTGCCACAGGAGCATCTTCCAGAAAAATATGCCCTCCCGCGCCAAGCACGCTCATCAGGTAGGTTCCCGCCACGATTCGGTCTGCCGGAATACGGAAGCGGATTCCGTGCAGCTTATGTCCCCCCTGGATGATCAAAACCGAACCGCCGATTCCCTCAATGACAGCTCCCGCTTCCCGCAGAAACTCACATAAGGTGACGATCTCAGGTTCCATTGCCGCATTCTGAAGCACCGTCACTCCCTTTGCCATGACAGCGGCAAGGAGCACGTTTTCCGTAGCGCCCACGCTGGAGATCGGAAGCCTGATTACCGTGCCTTCAAGCTCCTTTACCCTTGCAGTGAAGCAGCCTTCCTTTTCATATATGGAAACTCCCATCCTGCGCAGTGCGTTAAGATGCAGGTCAATGGGTCTTTCCCCGATTACACATCCCCCGGGATATGCCATCGTCACTTCTCCCATTCTGGCAAGCATTGCACTAAGCAGCGTGATAGAGGAACGCATGCCAGTGACATTTTCACCTGACATAGTGTCCTCCGACAGATTCCGTGCATCGATCATAAGTGTCTGGTCCGTCCGGCTTACCTTACAGCCCACTTCAATGAGCAGCTGCTGCATATGGTGCACATCCGAAATACGGGGACAATTTTCTATGATACAGACGTCCTCTATCAAAAGAGCGGCTGCCATTACCGGCAGCACAGCGTTTTTAGAACCTTGTATCTTTGTTTCTCCAAAAAGAGCATTTCCTCCTCTGATCTGAATAGCATCCAAATTCTCACCTTCTGCCTTCCGGTTTAAAAGTTAGACCTATTCTACTATATGTAGGCGCCCTTAGAATGCATCTTGTACTATAAATCTTTCAGCCGTATGCCTCTACCCACACTCAGCACAATCCCTATTTCCACTAGGAGAAAGAGCACCGAAGAACCTCCATAGCTGATAAAGGGAAGGGAGATGCCAGTATTAGGAATCGTGTTGGTCACCACCGCCACATTCAAAATAACCTGTATCGCAATATGTCCCATGACCCCCACCACCAAAAGCGCGCCAAACAAATCCTGTGCATTATTGGCAATCACCATAAAGCGCCAAATCAAGAGAATAAATAAAAGCAAAATGGAAATCGCACCGAACAACCCTAATTCTTCACAGATAATCGAGAAGATCATGTCATTCTGCGCCTCCGGCAAAAAGCCAAGCTTCTGCATGCTCTGTCCCAGCCCTTTTCCCAAAATGCCTCCGGAACCTATGGCATATAGCGCCTGCAGCGTCTGAAATCCTTTGCCGCTGGCATACGCCTCCGGATCCAGCCAGGCAAGGATACGCGTGCCGCGCACGCCAAGGCTTCCGGAATCTGCCAGGTTCACGATTATGAACACGGCAAGCGCGCACACTGCCGCCCCCGCCAGCCCCAGCAGGATAAAACGTTTATAGTCGGGACTCGATACAAACAGCATCAGCACCGCAATGCCAAAAATAATGATGGCGGAACTCATATTTTCCGTAACTTTCCACACAAGCAGGCAAATAGGCATGGGAATCATCAAAACGATCATAAAGCCCTTCCCGGTCCGAATGTTCCTTCCCATTCGGCAGATCAGACTTGCCAGGAACAAGATCATGCCAAGCTTTGCCACCTCCGCCGGCTGGATGGACATACCCGCCACTCTGATCCACCGCTTGGCGCCGTTCGCCTCATAACCAAAGGGAATGATAAGGAGAATCAGAATAATGGATGCCACATATCCCAGCATGGCAAAATGTTCCCAGAAGTGGTAAGGGATATTGGCGACCACCATCATGGCTGCCAGCCCGATAATAGTGGAAGTAAGCTGTCTTTTCAAGAAAAATGCCGGATCTCCCTGCTGACTCCCGTCATAAGAACTAGTGGAGTAAAGCATTACCAAACCAAAGGCAAGCAAAAACAGCACGATGAACAACAGTGTATAGTCAAAAAATGACTCCTGCTGCCCTTTGTTCCTCCTTCTTAGATTGTTTCCATATCTTCTTTCTGCCAAAACTGCTAAACTCCAATCTTTTCAACCAACTCTTTAAACACCTGCCCCCGCACCTCATAATTTGGGAACATCCCCCAGCTCGCACACGCCGGAGACAGCAACACCGCATCACCGGGCACAGCCTGCTCCACGCAAAGTTCAAAAGCCTCCTCAAATGTATCTGCCATAAAAATATTCGTAACACCATGTGCCCTTGCACAGGCGGCAATCTTATCCCTCGTCTGCCCGATCAGCACAAATGCTTTTACCTTACCGTCAAAAGCTTCTATCCATTCATCATATGCGCTCTGCTTATCATAACCGCCTCCAATCAACACGGTAGGACGGTCCATTGCACGGATTCCCTGAATCGCCGCATCGGGATTGGTTCCCTTAGAATCATTGTAATAATCCACTCCGTTTTTGGTTGCCACATATTCAATCCGGTGCTCCACTGCCTTAAATTCACGTACCGTCTTAAGAATAATCTCCATTGGCACCTGCATCCCTCGGCAGATGGCAATAGCGGCCATCACATTTTCCACATTGCACATCCCTACAAGCTTCATATCGTGGATATGCATCAACCTCTGCACTGTCCTCTCCCCGCCGGGAAGCTTTTGTGCCAGATAAATTTCCTCAGCCGCAAGATAAATGCCCTCTTCCAATTCTCTCTTGGAAGAAAAGAAAACCGCCTTTGCAGGACACCTGTCGCCAAACGCTCTCGTGTAGGAATCTTCGTAATTCAGAACGCAGATATCATCCTTCGTCTGATTCCTTGCAATCTGCTCTTTTGTCTTTACATAGCATTCCATGGTATGGTGACGATTCAAATGATCTGGTGTAATATTTAAAATCGCGGACACCGCCGGTTTAAAAGTGTGAATCGTCTCTAACTGAAAGCTGCTGATTTCCGCAACCGTAACCGTTTCCTCTTTTGTCTCTAAAGCAATGTCTGTATAGGGATTTCCAATATTTCCCACCACATAAACGGAATCATAATATTCTTTCATAATCTGCCCTACCAAAGTGGTAGTGGTAGTCTTTCCATTGGTTCCCGTGATGGCTGCTACCTTTCCCTTTGCAAAGGCATATGCCAATTCGATTTCTCCCCAGATAGGAATCTGCACTTTTCGGTATTCTTCAAGCATAGGAGCATCAACCGGAACGCCAGGGCTGATTATCACAAGTGCGATTTCCTCCCTGATTTCTTCCGGCACACTTCCCAGTAAAACCTTAAGATCAGGCATCTGCGCTTTCTCAATAATCTCTTCCGCGTCCAGCTTATCATTGCCGTCAAACAAAACTGGCTGTGCACCCACGTTCGCAAGAAGCCGGGCAGCGCCGATTCCACTCTTTCCGCTCCCCACTACCAGAACCCTTTTTCCCTGTATATCCATAAAAGCCTCCTTGTATCCCTATATTCCCAGCACGGCGAAAAGGCAGAGCATAGCGGTAACGATTGAAAAAACTGCCACCACCTTCGTTTCCTTCCATCCGCACAATTCAAAGTGATGATGGAGGGGCGCCATTTTAAATATTCTCTTTCCGCCGCTTACTCTATAGTAAACTACCTGTATAATTACGGACAGAACTTCCACCACATAAATCAGCCCCACAATCGGCAGAAACAAGGGCATCTGCATCATATAAGCACAGCCCGCCACAAATCCGCCAAGCGCCAGCGACCCGGTATCTCCCATAAACACACTTGCCGGATGAACATTGAATAAGAGGAACCCTAGGAGCGCTCCCGTCACCGCACAAGTAATCGGCGCAATCCCTGCCCCGGTTCCAACCGCCGCCACTGTAAAAAACGTTGCCACCATCACCGTCACGCTGCTTGCAAGACCATCCAGCCCGTCTGTGAAATTGGTGCCGTTCACAGTGCCAATCACAACAATAAACAAAAGGGGAATTTCAAGCCAGCCGAAATCCACAAAATATCCCTTCAAAAAAGGAATACGCATGGAAAGGGATACCTCCGCCGCATTTCGGAGATAATATGCAAACAGCCCGGTCACCAGAATCTGCAGAAGCATTTTCTGCCATGCCCTAAGCCCCATGGAGCGTCGAAGCACCACCTTGATGTAATCATCCAGAAATCCGATAAGACCAAACCCCAGCGTCAGAAATAGCACTGGCGCAATTTTGGGATAATCCTTTACATATAGTACAGATGTGACTGCCACACTGACCATGATCAGGATTCCTCCCATGGTGGGCGTTCCTGACTTTTTCAGGTGCGTACTCGGTCCGTCCTCCCTGACAGTCTGCCCTGCCTTCATCCGCTTAAGAAGGGGGATGATAAGGGGACCGAGCGCCGCGCTCAGCACAAATGAAATCAGTATGGGTACAATCATAAAATTGCCTGCCATTGCCTGCACCTCTCAATTATAATCCATTTTTCCCAAATAAGGAAGAATATTTTCAAAAAGCTGCCTTACCACCGGCGCTGCCACCTGTCCCCCGTAATAAACGCCTTGCGGGTTATGAATGATGACGAGTGCAATCACCTGTGGATCATCTGCCGGTGCAAAACCCACAAAGGAAGCAATATACCTTCCGCTTCCCCTTGGAAGGGTCTGGCTTGTCGCCGTCTTTCCCCCTACTCTTGCTCCCTCTACATATCCGTTCTTCCCAGATCCGTTTTCCACTACCTGCTCTAAGATCATCCGCATGGTAGCAGAGGTTTCCTCCGATACAATATGCTCTTTTTCCGGATAAGAGAACCTTTCAATCTCTGTTCCCTCTCTGTTGGCAGTCATAACTGCAAAATGAGGTGTAATCCTTCTCCCCCCGTTTATAATGGAAGACGCCGTAGTGATCAGCTGGATAGGAGTAATCTGAAAGGACTGCCCGAAAGACACAGTTGCCAATTCCACCGCCTTCATATCTTCCATTTTATGCATGATCGTCCCCGCCTCTCCCGGCAAATCCACCCCTGTTTTGTTCAAAAGTCCAAACTGGGTAAAATACTGATAATAATTTTCCACCCCCAGCCGCAGCCCCACCGTAATAAACACTGGGTTACAGGTGTTTACGTAACTTTAATGTATTCCTTTATAAAAAACTTTCTCTCTGCATCTTCCCTCTTCATCAAAGCTAATCAGCAATGCCCCGTCCTTATGTACCTCGATCTGATGAACTTGCCTTAAATATTCTTTGATTGCCGCCTTCCTGATCAGCCCCTCTTTCCGAATGACTGCCTCTATCTGTTCAAGACGCACCTCATAATTATTATATTGCAGATTGTTCTTTCTTATGCCGTCTATTTTTGCCTCCAGCATTTTTAATCTGCCATCCGTATCTTCGCTGCATCTTTTATAGTCTTCATCACTGATCACACCATTTAACAGCTTTTCCATCAGCAATTCTTTTTTGGAACGCAGCCTCCTGCGCTCCTTTTCCAGCTTTTTAAGCTCCCCCTCTCCATTGCGGGCTTCAAATACCCTCTTAAGTGCACGTCTGCTTCCGGCAAGAATAACCCCCTCCTCTTCTCCGCTCCCCCCGCAGTGATGCAGGACTGCCGTCTCCATACAGGTTAAAAGCGTCTCCTCTGAGAGATGGATATTATCGCATCCATAGGATTTTCCCGCCTCCATCTTCCTTTTGCCTGCCTTTTTTCTCCCACTTTCCAAAAAGGTAGCACATTTCCACACTACCTTTTTTCTCCCCCCCGAAGTGTAACAGGTTCTATAATAATACCGCCCGCACTCCGCGCACTTAAGCTTCCTGGTCAGTTCGTACTTTCCCTCTCTTAGCGTATTACAATCGCTCTCTCCCACCTTTCGCTGCGCCGCCCTTTTTTGCAAGACGGCGGTGACTTCCTCCTGATACTCCTTTGATACAATAGAAGGAAGCGCATCTTCCATCACAATCCATTCCTCCTTTGGCACCTCTTCATATCTTTTGGTATCGAAATTATAAACTCTCGTATTCAGAATCATCGTCCCGTGCGCTCTGGGCGTATACAGCATCTTCCTCCACTGCACCTCGGATATCCGCTGTCCCTTCTTCCCTCTTGCACCCAGCTCATACAAAATCCGGCTAATGGTGTAAAACCCCTTCCCCTCCTTCGCCAGCGCAAATGCCATCCTGTAATACTCCGCTTCCTCCTCATTGATCTCATACCTGTCCTTCTCCACCTTATTCCATCCAAACATATCACAAGTAATGTTACACCCACTCTTCTTCTCCTGTCTCCTTCTGTGAGCATTTTTGATTTTCTTGGAAAGCTCCCTGCTGAAATCCTCCGCCAAGATTGCTTTGATACCGGAAATCAGATTATCATCGGGGGTATAAAATTTTCCTTCTATATATATATACAATCTCAACTGATGCTCCGTAAGTCTGCTCAAGAAAAAGTACCAGTCCTTTGCCGATCGGGTAAGCCTGTCTATGGACTTGATCATAACAATCTCAAATCTTCCCCTCTCCATATCCTCCAAAAGCCTCTGATACTCGCTGCGCTTATACGCCACCGTCCCGGTCTGGGATTCCACATATTGTTCTGCAATCTCCCACCCTTTCTTTTCCGCAATCTCCCGGCTCTCAAATACCTGGGTGGCAAGGGCATTCCTCTGACTTTCCTCCTCCGTACTGCACCTGTTATAAATTCCCACTCTTGCCACGCTCCGCTCCCTTCCGCAAAGGGACGCCGGGCTCCAAGGCTCTCTCGTCAACAAGTGACTTTGCCGCATGCAGCTCCGCGGGACTGATCAGGACTCGCTCTGCTAAAAGATCCAAAAGGTGGAGCTGGATGCGCCTTTGCATTTCATTTCTTTCCATTGTGTTTGATCTCATGGTGAATTTTACCTGTTAGGTTTTATTTTAGTATATTCGGAGAGTGTGTAAATAGACCGCAAGGGTGTTGACTTTAGCGCTTTAAAGCTGTATAATTTGATACGCAGTGATTTATTATCATTGTAATATCTTTTTGGGAGGAAACATTATGAAAAAAGCACTTGTATTATTTTTAACCGCAGTCATGGTCAGCGGTCTTGTTGCATGCGGAAGCCCTGCTCCTGCCACACAGGAAGCATCCACTTCTGAAAGCAGCACAGAGACAGCCGAAACAGAATCTGCCGAAAACACCGCAGAAGGCTCTGCCGCAGACGGCGGAACTTACAAGGTAGGCATCTGCCAGCTCGTACAGCACGAAGCATTAGATGCTGCTACAGAGGGATTTATGGATGCACTGAAGGAAGAGCTTGGCGATCAGGTCACCTTTGACATCCAGAATGCACAGGGTGATTCCAATACCTGTTCTACCATCATCAACAGCTTTATTTCCAGCGATACCGATTTAATTCTTGCCAATGCGACTCCTGCCCTGCAGGCCGCTGCAGCAGGAACCAACGAAATTCCCATTCTCGGAACTTCCGTTACAGAATACGGCGTGGCGCTTGATATCGATAACTTCACCGGAACCGTAGGCGGAAATATTTCCGGTACATCCGATCTTGCTCCCCTTGACGGTCAGGCAGATATGCTGGCAGAATTATTCCCTGATGCAAAGACGGTAGGTCTGATCTACTGTTCCGCTGAAGCAAATTCACAGTATCAGGTGGATACCATCAAAACATCCTTAGAAGCAAAAGGCTACACCTGTGAATACTATTCTTTCTCAGATTCCAACGATATTTCCGCCGTTGTGACAAATGCCGCTTCTTCCGTTGATGTGATCTACGTTCCTACCGACAACACAGCGGCTTCCAACGCAGAACTGATCAACAACATCTGCCTTCCTGCCGGCGTACCGGTAGTTGCAGGCGAAGAAGGAATCTGTGCAGGATGCGGCGTGGCTACTTTATCGATCAGCTACTATGATATCGGTGTGGCAACCGGCAAAATGGCTGCAAAGATCCTTGCCGAGGGAGCTGATATCTCCACTATGCCCATCGAATATGCACCTACCTTTACCAAGAAATATAATGCGGCAAACTGTGAAGCATTGAACATCACCGTTCCCGATGATTACGTGGCAATCGGCGAATAATCGCCGGCAAAGCGATTTATTGTTTCATAACCTACAGCGGGAGAATTTATTCTCTCGCTGCTTTTGTTAAATTTAAAACAAGTGCACATCCATCAGTTTACAAATTTTGGATAAACGGAGGTAATCATGAATATCTTACACTTACTAAATTCCATGCCGGGGACTCTTGCCCAAGGACTTATATGGGGCATCACGGCAATTGGTATCTACATTACATACCGGATTCTCGACGTTGCCGATCTGACCGTTGACGGCTCTCTTTGTACCGGCGGCGCTGTCTGTATCATGATGATGGTTTCCGGACAGAATGTTTTTGTTTCCATGCTTGCAGCCACTTTGGCAGGCATGCTCACCGGACTGGTAACCGGACTCTTTCACACCTTTATGGGGATTCCCGCTATTTTAGCAGGTATTCTCACCCAATTAGGTCTTTATTCTGTAAACCTAAAGATTATGGGAAAAGCCAATCAGGCAATCAATGTCGATAAATACAATCTTTTGGTTTGTTCCAGATATATCAAAGGCGTGCCCTTCTATCAAAATACGATTTTTGTCGTTGCCGTTTGTACACTGATACTGGTAGCGCTTCTTTACTGGTTCTTCGGTACAGAGCTTGGATGTGCCCTGCGGGCAACGGGATGCAACGGCAATATGTCCCGCGCCCAGGGAATCAACACGAATTTCTCCAAAGTGCTGGGACTGATGATCTCAAACGGTCTCGTGGGGCTCTCCGGCGCATTGCTTGCACAGTATCAGGGATTTGCCGATATCAACATGGGACGCGGTGCCATCGTCATTGGACTTGCCGCAGTCATCATCGGTGAAGCTGTCTTTAGCCGCATCTTCCACAATTTTGCCCTTAAGCTGGTCAGTGTCGCCTTGGGCTCCATCCTTTACTACATCGTACTTCAGACCGTGGTATGGATGGGAATCGTAGATACCGACAATCTGAAATTGCTGACCGCTTTGATTGTTGCCGTCTTCCTTGCCATTCCCTACTGGAAGAGCAGATATTTCAGCAAAGCCATCGTAAAGAAGGGAGGCAGAACCAATGCTTGAAATTAAAAATGTCACCAAAGTTTTTAACCCAGGAACCGTAAACGAAAAACTTGCCTTAGACAATTTTTCCTTAACCCTTGAAGATGGCGACTTTGTCACCGTCATCGGCGGAAACGGCGCGGGAAAATCAACCATGATGAATGCCATTGCCGGCGCATGGACGGTGGATGCCGGTCAAATCCTAATCGACGGCATCGATGTCACCAAACTTCCCGAGCATAAGCGCGCTAAATTCTTAGGACGTGTCTTCCAAGATCCCATGACCGGCACTGCCGCGACTATGGGAATCGAAGAAAACCTTGCACTGGCAAAACGCAGGGGCAATACCCGCTTCCTAACGCCGGGTATCACCAAAAAGGAACGGGAAGAATATAAAGAACTCTTAAAAATACTGGATTTAGGGCTTGAAACCCGGCTCACCTCCAAGGTAGGACTTCTATCCGGCGGGCAGCGCCAAGCGCTGACGCTGCTTATGGCAACCCTCAAGAAGCCCAAGCTCCTTCTTTTAGACGAGCACACCGCCGCCCTTGACCCCAAGACCGCAGCAAAGGTCTTAGAAACCACAGAATATATTGTTGGAAAGGACCATCTGACCACCCTGATGATCACTCACAATATGAAAGACGCCATCGTTCACGGAAACCGCCTGATCATGCTGATGGACGGAAAAGTCATTCTGGATATCAAAGGAGAGGAAAAGAAGCGCCTTACGGTGAAAGATCTCCTGCAGAAATTTGAAGCCGCCAGCGGTGAAGAATTTACCAACGACCAAGCAATCCTTGGCTAAAAAACAAGGGAAAAATTTTATAACACCGTACTAGTGGTAGTGGCACCAAAGAAAAAGAAAGTGTTGATGATCGATCCAGAAAGCAACAACAGCTTATATGAAGATGTCCTAAAACTAATCCACATCCGCCGAACAAGCATATGACCAGCCTCGGAGGGCAGGTAAAACAGCCTCGACGCAGGGCAGGGAGCAGACTGAACACAGGCGACAGCGTATCATATCGTTTCAGCTTTGCAGTTCCATAAATACTAGGTTACAGCTGTTCATAGTTGCCTGAATGAAGTTCTCCGCCCCATGACCGGAAATCTTATGGCATCGTATCCTCCGATCCTCCACCATGATGAAGCCCGGGCAGCTGAACTGATCCTCCGTGGTGACCACACCGCCCTCCAAGCCGGCTGCCGCCGTCACAATCTTGAATGTAGATCCCGGCTCATAAGTGTCACTAATACAGCCATTTCTCCACATTCCATTTAATAACTCCTGTTTTTTTTCTTCTGAAAGCCCTGCTGTGTCCGTCTCCTCCGGCAGAGTGTAAGGCTGGTTTAAATTAAATTCCGGTACATCCACCATTGCCATGAGCTCTCCGTTCTGGGGATTCATGACGATGATAGACACCCGGTCCGCCTGTTTGGTCTCCATTACCTGCTTCGCCAGCTGGGTAGCATAGCTTTGAATATTCATATCCAGGCTCAAATAAAGATCATTTCCGGCAACTGGTTCCACCCTTTCCTCTCCCGCCGCGTCAAGTTCCACTCCTTTTGCATCGGTAATGGTAAGGATCATGCCATCTTCCCCTTTTAGGTACTCCTCATACTTTACTTCCAGGCCGATGATTCCCTGATTATCGCCTCCCGTGAATCCCAGCACTTTCGATGCCAGGGAATCATAGGGGTAATAGCGCTTGTAATCTTCGTCCACCTTAACGCCTTCCAGATTATAAGCCCTGATGGCATCCCCGATCTCTTTATCTACATTGCTTTTAATTCTTTCTATGGAGGAATACTTTTCTACTCGTCTGCGCACATAATCCTCCGAAAGATCAAGTTCCTTACAAAGGACTTCCACGATCCTGTCAGGATCCTTGATCTGGTTGTGTATAACAGAAATCGTACAGACGGTCTTATTGTCCGCAATAACGGTCCCGTTCACATCCAGTATCCTTCCTCTTGCCGCTTTAATGCTCCTCTCCCGTTCGTGAAGTTCCTTTGCCTTTTCCGTGTAGTGGTCTGACTGAAAAACCATCAGATAGACCAGCCGCCCTGCAAGAATGGTGAAGATGATCAAGCAGGCAAAAAAAATCGTGACGATCTTTTTTCTGTTATAGGTTTTGTTCTTGACCATAAAAAACCTCATAGAAAAGGTATTATTATAATCTATTACCGATTCTATGAGGTTATTCTATCAAGATGATTCTTTAGGCGTTTACTCTTCCGGCGCCTGCATAGGAGACGGCGACGCCTCTGTCCCTTCTCCGCTTCGTCCCAGATCATAACTTCCGCCAAATACATGTCCCGTTTCCGGATCCACGTAATCTCCTGTATTGGGATCGACTGCATAGCCGGTAGCCGGGTCAATAGGAAAGGTGCGCCATACTTCTGTCGGAGCCTGTGGTTCGCTTTCTCCCTCTCCTTCTGTCGTTTCGGGATTCTCCTCACTGGTCGTCCCATCCGGCGAATCGCCTTCCTCTCCCTCCTCTCCTTCCGGCTCTTCCGAAACAGGAGGGGTCATGATTTCAATCTGCAGTGCTTCAAGCTCTTCTATCTCTTTATCCGAGAGCGGTTCCGTCATGAAAATACCTTCATAGGGAAGGACTTCCGTGAGAATGCTCCTCACGATTCTGGTTGCAAACTTTGCATCGTCCATAATAGCCCCCGGAACATTAGGTCTGTCCACTACCACATAAATCGCTATCTGTGGATCGTCAATAGGCGCATATCCCATAAAAGATACCACATATTCATGGTTTCCGCGAGGCAGGGTCTCCGCTGTTCCCGTTTTGCCGCCGATTAAGTATCCTGCAGGTCTCGCCGTCTTTCCGGTTCCCTTTTCCCCTGACACTACCAGGTTGCACATCTCCCGCACCTTGACCGAAGTGCTTTCGGAAATCGTCTGCTTTAAGATTCTGGGTTCTATATTCTGTACCGTGGCGCCTGACGGACTGACGATCTTGCTTACCAGATGCGGTTCATAATAATATCCCCCGTTGATCAGGGAACAGAATCCGCTTATCATCTGAATCATGGTAGCATTATATCCCTGTCCAAAGCTGTTGGTGGCAAGATCGGTGGGTCCCATCGTGTCTTTATTAAAGACCACGCTTGCCGTCCTCGCCTCACCAGCCAGATCGATGTTAGTCTTAAGCCCAATGTTAAAAATATGCTGAAACTGCGTAAAAATATTTACTCCTGTTGCCGAGGCGATGTACATCATATTGACGTTGCATGATCGTTCCACGCCTTCCGCTACAGACAATTCCCCATCTCCCCATGTGTTATGGCATTTGATGTCATAATCGCCTACATGGAGTTTTCCGTCACAGTAATATCGCTCTTCGCCGGTGATGCTTCCGCTTTCTATTCCTGCCGCTACGGTAAAGGGCTTTGAGACGGAACCAGGCTCATAGGTATCACTGATGCAGAAATTTTTCCACAATGCATTCAACTGCCTGTAAAACGTCTCATTGTCTTCCTCTATCATCCTCACATTGTCTGCATTGATATATTCCCCTGTTCTTTTCCCTTCCTCATCCAAAACGGGCATACCAATAAGCGCCTGCGTATTTCTGGTATCATTCAGATCATAGGCAGGATAACTTGCCATCGCCAGGATTTTTCCGGTATTCACTTCCATGATGATGCATCCCATATTCAAAGCGCCGTAGCCTTCATGTGCATTGTCATGATACTCTTCATCAAATTTCTTCAGGTATTTTTCTACAATCCTCTGAATATTATTGTCAATGGTGGTAACGATACTATTGCCATCTTCAGCAGGGATCGTCGTCCTCTGCAGATTAGAATCATCATTGAGATAGCCGTATTCCCTCCCCGGTGTCCCTGAGAGAACATCATTGTAATACTCTTCCAATCCATAGGAACCTACGTTGTCGCTGGTGGTAAAGCCGATCACATCGCAGGCAAGGCTGTTTCCCGGATAAGTTCTTTTATACTCCTCTTCAAACCAGATTCCTCTGACCTTAGAGTCCTCCGCATTCTGCAATTCAATAAATCCCTGTATTTGTTCATAATCTAAGCGTTTTGCAAGCACACGATAACGGGAAGTGTCCTTATTCGCCGCAATATAGGTGCGCACGTCAGCAGTGTCGATTCCCAGCTGGCTGCGCAGAGCCTCAAGTGTTGGTTCCAAATATTCTTCCTTCTCCGACACCGCCACCGCATCCAAAATCACATTGTAAACCTTTTCGCTTGTGGCAAGAATGCTTCCGTTTGCATCATAAATCGTGCCTCTTTTCGCCGGAAGCGTAATGCTGTCATACCTTTGCTGGGAGAGAACCTGCTTCTTGTACTGCTCACCGTTATCACGAGTAATGGCAAACAGTCTGTAGGATAATCCCACAAAAGCCAGTAGTACACACAGAAACAGTACTACCAGCTTCTTTTGCATTTTAATTGTAAATTTACTGTACTTCTTTTTACTATCCAAAATTACACCTGCCTAATCCGGAATGTCCCCTGTCTGCCTTACATAATCGCTTCCTTCACCGTTGAAGATTACAATCTGTCCTTCCCTTGCATAGGTCATGCCAAGTTCCTGAATGGCGACTCTTTTTACTTCCTCCAGGTCAACATTGCTTGTTATTCTACTGTAATTTTCGTCATTATCACGTCTTAGCTGATTCAGCTCACTCTCTAAAGCGGCAATATGTTTGACGCTGTTGGTGATATCCGACTGCAGCGTCAGATACCACGTAAGGATAAAGCCTGCCGCCACCATAGCGATTGCCATGGAAAGCACAGAGCCTATATTCATATGTTTTGCACGTTCCCGGTTTTTGCGTGTTCTAGCGCTTATCTTTTTTACCGGTTCATTCCTATCAGGCACTGCCTGAATTCTTCTGGCAGTATTTCCCTGCACATAGACGCCGTCTCTATATGCAGCCCTTCTTTTGGCTCTTCCATTTACTGCCATCTTTTAATCTCCTTTATACTGATGCTTTTTCAAATATTCTTAACTTTGCGCTCTTAGATCTGGAATTTTCCTCCTGCTCCTCTTTTCCTGGCAGAATCGGCTTTCCTGTTATCACTTTTCCCCGGCTTTCCTTTCCGCATACACATACTGGAAATGAAGGAGGACATATACAAGGATTTGCTGCCTGCCTGAATGCACTCTTCACAATCCGGTCTTCTAAAGAATGAAACGTAATGATGCACAGTCTTCCTCTCGGACTCAGTAAATCAATCAACTCATCTAAAGACTCTTTTAACACTTCCAGCTCCTGATTACACTCAATCCTAATTGCCTGAAAAGTACGCTTGGAAGGATGACCGCCCTCTGCCCGCATCTTTGCCGGAATAGAAGCTTTTATAATCTCATTTAACTCGCCTGTGGTCTCTATAGGCTTCTTTTGTCTTTCCATAACAATATGTTTCGCTATGTTCTTTGCAAATTTTTCCTCCCCATAATCTCTGATTACACGGAACAGTTCCATTTCCTCATAGTGATTGACGATTTCCCTTGCTGTGAGACTTTGCCGCATGTCCATCCTCATATCAAGCGGGGTATCGAACCGATAGGAAAATCCCCTCTCCTGAGTGTCAAGCTGATAAGAAGAAACACCCAGATCCAACATCATTCCATCTATTTCTGTGATGCCCATAGAGAAAAGAACTTCTTTGGTATTCCGATAATTACTCCTTACAATAGATACAATGTCCCCAAATTCTGAAAGTCTTTCATCGGCTGCCAAAATCGCCGCTTCATCCTGATCGATTCCAATCAGTCTTCCACCCTTTTCAAGTCTTCTGGCAATTTCCCATGCGTGTCCTCCGCCGCCTAAGGTTCCATCTACATAGATCCCTTCCGGCTTTATGTTCAGTCCTTCAATTGTTTCCTCCAACAGTACAGATGTGTGCTTAAAAGCCATGGATGCTCCTTTATTAAATACCGATTCCGAGTTCTATCATATGTTTGGAGATTTCCTCCATATCCTGATAGGTCACAGTGCCTTCCCATCTGTCCTTACTCCAGATTTCCACCCGGCTTCCTACTCCCACAAGCACTGTATCTTTGGTGATTCCTGCAAATTCCCGAAGCACTGCCGGTAAAAGGATTCTTCCCTGCTTGTCCACTTCTACACTGGCTGCGCCAGCAAGAAAAAAACGAGTAAACTGCCGCGCTTCTTTATCTATCATTGGTAATCCACGTAATTTTTCTTCAAAAGCCTGCCATTCGGGCTGATCAAATACAAACAGACAGCCATCCATTCCCTTTGTCACCACAAATTCATCGCCCAATACCTCGCGGAACTTGGAAGGAATGATCAGTCTGCCCTTAGCATCTATTGTATGGTTATATTCTCCCATAAACATATGCATTCACCCGTTCCAGGCATCCGCACATCCCTTTCGGCACACTGCGGATTGCTGCTCCTGCCTTTGTTTTACAAAAATGGTCTGCCACGGAAAAAACGGGATCCTCTTTACCACTTTCACCCACTTTTAAAACATTATCCACCACTTTCCACCACTTTTAGATACATTCTACCTCAATTTAAAGGCGAGCGCAAGAAAAAAATGCGCTCTGCATAACCTCACAGAGCGCATAAATATTGGTTTTTTCGTTTATTTTAACAAAACTCCCCATATCTAGTACTAGGAAAATATCAAAGCACCAAATATGGGGAAAAATCTTTTAAAATTTTTTATTCTTCCAAATTTTTCTTTTTACTTTTCATCCGTATCCGAATCACCACATCACCGATGACAGCCCCAATAAACAGCACAACCGCAAGCACCTGCGATACCGGAACTGTAGAGTGTGGAATAAAGAGCTGGTCCGTCCGGATTCCCTCGATCCACGCCCGCCCGAGACCGTAACCGCCCAGATATAGCAGCGCAATCTCACCTTCAAATCTTTTATGCTTCCAATAAAGCAACAGAAGGATCAGAATCATCAGGTTCCACAAGCTTTCATACAAGAAGGTGGGATGCACCTGGATATAATTCACGCCCTCCGTGATATGCGCCGCAATAGATTCGGAAATATCACTGCTCCTGACCGCCGCAACAGGAAGACGCATCGCCAATAGATTGTCCGTATATTCCCCAAACACTTCCCTGTTGGTAAAATTTCCCCACCTTCCAATCGCCTGTCCTAAAATCAGTCCCACCACGCCAGTGTCAGCCATCCGGAAGGCATTCTGTTTCTTGATCTTCGCATAAATGAACAACGTTGTAAACGCCGCGATCACACCGCCGTATATGGCAAGCCCGCCCTGCCGGATGTTGAAAATACTAAGCAGATTATTCTTGTATTGATCCCACGCGAACACCACATAATAAATCCGCGCCCCGATAATGGAAAAAATAACTGCATAAATGGCAAAATCCCAATATAAGTCCGGGTCCTGTCCTGTCTTCTTCGCCACCTGTGCTGCAATCAGTATGCCAAGCAACACGCCGATTCCAATAATCACCCCGTAAAGCGCAATTTCAAAACCAAATATGCTGAAACTTTTCGGCACATTCTTCAGATAGAGTCCCAGATTGGGAAAATCAATATCCATAATATCCATTTCGTTCACCTTATTATACATTGAAGCGGAACAAAATCACGTCCCCGTCTTTTACAACATAATCCTTTCCTTCCATACCCACAAGACCTTTTTCCCTTGCTGCCGCCAAGGATCCCTGCTCCAGCAGATCCTTATAATTTACCACCTCAGCCTTGATAAAGCCTCGCTCAAAGTCGGTATGTATCTTCCCTGCTGCCTGGGGCGCCCTGGTGCCGATCTTGATGGTCCATGCCCTGGTCTCATCCTCCCCTGCTGTCAGGAAACTGTGCAGTCCAAGCAGATGATAGCTTGCCTTGATCAGCTTTTCAAGTCCGGATTCTGCTAGCCCTAAATCCTCTAAGAACATCGCCTTTTCTTCCTCGTCCAGCTCCGAAATTTCCTGTTCGATCTGAGCACAGATGACGAATACCTCGCTGCCGTTTTCAGCCGCAAATTCCCGCACAGCCTTAACGCCCACATTTCCCGCACCGTCATCGGCTAAATCATCTTCGCCCACATTGGCGGCAAAGATAACCGGCTTGTAAGTCAAAAGATTATATGAATTTAAAAGCGCCAGTTCGTCCTCATCCTCCGTCACAAAGCTCCTAGCCAGCTTTCCATCTTCCAGATGGGCTTTCAGCGCCTCCAAAAGCGCCGCTTCCTTGGCAAGAGACTTGTCCATTCTTGCCGCCTTGCCTGTCTTTGCGATTCTTCTCTCCAGTATCTCTATATCAGAAAAAATCAATTCCAGATTGATAGTTTCAATATCCCTTAGTGGATCCACACATCCATCCACGTGCACCACATTGGCATCCTCAAAGCAGCGCACCACATGCACCACCGCATCCACTTCCCGGATGTTACTTAAAAACTGGTTTCCCAGCCCCTCCCCCTTGGAGGCGCCCTTTACAAGCCCTGCAATGTCCACAAATTCAATGACCGCCGGCGTGACCTTTTTAGACTGATACATATCTCCAAGAAGCTTCAGCCTCTCGTCTGGAACCGCTACCACCCCCACATTGGGGTCTATGGTGCAGAAGGGGTAATTTGCCGATTCTGCGCCTGCTTTTGTCAGGGAATTGAACAGCGTGCTCTTTCCAACATTGGGTAAACCTAAAATTCCTAATTTCATTTCTATTTATAGCCTCCACTTTCACTCAACTTAAATCTTTTCTTCCATCATCATATCTCTTAAAAAATGCCTCAACAGCTATGATAGTATAGCATATTGAGGCATAAAAGTAAATCTTGGAATTTTTTCTTCTGGCATCTACAATATTTGCCAATACCCTGCCTTTTTTGAACCAATTCGTTCAATATAACTGTTCTTTTTCAAAAACATTATATTATTATTAATTGCCGTTTCACTTATTCCCAATATTTGATGCAATTCCGATATTGTAATATTAGGGTTATCTCTTATTTCTGAAATAATTTTTTGTCTTCTCGAATTCAGCGGCTTTTTATTCCCAACTTTATTCCCAACTTTATTCCCAACCTTGTTTATTCTTTCAAAAGGAATTGTTACAACAATTGCGTTTTCTCTAAATGAAAACGCGTCCTTCCCATACATTTCCGTAATTTTTGGAACACCTCTTCCAGATTTTTCACTGATATGCAATTGAAGAAATATCTCTGACAGCTTTTCATTTACAGGAACGGATTCTCCCATATAAAAACCCTCCATTGTCTGTGCCGGAGCAAGTGTTCCTCTCGACAATATTTCTATCCTGTCAGAAAAAACAGAAATCATCGGCTCATTACCTTCCGCCCATTTATTATGCAGCACGGCATTTATGATTGCTTCTCTAAATGCCTTATTGTCAAATAATGGAATATCCTTTCTCTCGACAACTCTGTCTGTTTCGTCCGTCTGAATCAGGTTCAAAACATCTCCATACCGCAGCAATTCGTCCAAACTATATAATAAGCAGTTATTGCCAAATTCGCGTACAGAAAACAAATTTGATCCTTTTGTCTCTCCATCAAAAATGGATACACGAAGCGGAAAATGGGAATCATCCGATAAAAGCTGTGCTAAGATATTAAATTTTCCTTCTTCCGTTTTTAGACCCAAGTTCTTTATGAATGTCTTTTGATTTAAAACAATGCCCTTTGAACCATAATATCCAAAAAGTTTTTTAAATGTAAGTTCCTGATATTTTGCTGGTATTGTTTCAATCGTTTCTGTTCTTCCATCAAGTATTTTAAAAAGTTCAATTTCTCTTTTGGGATAATCCTTGATACTGCATTTCGACGAACCTATTCTTAAATACCTCTTTTCTTTAAATGCTGTAGGTAAGTCCGTTGCCGCCGGAATAACCAGCGCTACAACTCTCTTACCATGTATTTCCGTTTCTTCAAAACTAAAATTTATGCTCGGAGACAAATTCCTTGCAAGATAATTTTGGTATGGCTCTTTATTATAATCGCAATACTGGTTAAAGGTTGTTCCTACAATTTCATGCGTTTCATTTGTAACTCCCCAAATGAAAAAAGCATACTTCTTATAATGAAATGCGGCTGCATTCGACAACGCAGATACATATTCTCCTAAAGCTTCCGGCTGAAACCAGTTTTCCTTAAATTCAAACCATTCCTGCTCATCATCTAAAGCACACAACCCCAACACAATTTGCTTTATATCCATTATTTTACTTCCTTTCTCAACTTTTATTCTCAACTAAATTTATTATAGCATGTTGAGAATAAAGTTGGAAATAAATTCAACAGTCTTTTTATCCGATATGCTTTATGCCTCAATAAACCATCTTCATGCAGAGATGGCAGAGACTCAATAGTCCCTGCCATCTCTTAACTTGCTCACTTATAGGCTGTGCATCACCTACTATCTTTAATATACACTAGTTTTCCCTAGTTACAACACATTTAATAAATTTTTACTTTTCCGCCAGTTTCACCTACAAAAGCAATATAGCCATCCGGAGGAAGGTCGATGGTGTTACTTGCATCCTTGATGTGGGTGCTATACAGCAGCTCACGGAACTTGTTGTAGACGAATACAGCGGAGTTGTCAGGTCGTTCGACAGCAATACTTTTTCCGCCCATATCTTCCCCGATGCGATACCATGCGGCTTCACTGTTGTGAAGGGGAATTTCGGTGATGTCAGCGGTAAACACCGGAAGACTGTCCACACTGCGGCAGCGCGTCCCGTCGCTCAGATCAAAAGAGACTGACGATGTTCCGTCTCCATAGGTTTGCTCGGTGATCTCTACATCATACAAATCTCTGTTTGCGCTGCTCGGTATGGAGGTGAAGAAGCCGGCATGATCTTCATCGGTCAACTTTTCCGCTCTTACCCCTGCGCTGTTTTTTACCATAATATAGCCGGGGAATTCCTCATCTGTCACGATACGGTAAAACGGACTTTCATACTGCTGGGTGGTCCATTTTTCGTTATATGTGACAAATACTGTCTGTGAAAGTTCGTCCCATCTTTGCTGTACACTTGGGGAGACGGGATTTTCTTCCATTTTTTCACCTGTGTACATACTGTCTAACGTATTTCCAAGTCCCGGGTATACGGCGAACAACTCCGTTCTGATGAATATTTTTCCGTCCTTTTCCTCAAAATAAAGAATCTCCCTGTCTGCAGTCATCTTGCCGCTGTCGTTTACCCTGACAAATCCTCCGTCCTCGGTAATCTTATATCTTTCAGGTGATGCGTTGTCAGTGCCCAGGTTCTCCTTGTACATGGCGGTATCATCAAATGTAATCCTGCATATTCCTGTGCTGTATATATAGCTGATGTAGTATAAACCCTCATATTTTTTATAATAATCGGGAACAATGTCCGTTATTTTCGGCTCCGTAGGAGTAAGATCGCTTACCGCCTTTCCTTGTTCTTCAAGCGCCACGTCCATCAGGGCAGACGCCATAAGTCCCGCATATTGGCTGCTGCCATTTCCGGCAGTCAGTACCGCAACGCTAATCTGTTCATCGGGGGCGACAAGGAGGCATGAGTTCATATACGGTAAATCTCCGCCCTTGCCCATAACTTTTATGTTTTCCTTTTCGTACCTGACTTGTTCCACAAAGTCCCAGCCCAGACCGTAGCCCTCGTACTTTTCGTCATCATTCCAGCGGGCGGACATCTGTGTTTTGGCATCATCGGAAAGCAGAATATCATTTCCCGTAAAGAAAGCACTGCCGAAATTTGCCACGTCAGGAGCGGTGGCATAGATGCCGCCGGAACCTGCCGCCATTTCATAGGGATATTCGATTGGCAGAAAACCTCGATAGAGCGATACCTGTGTGTCGCCCAAATCGCCCGAATACAGGCTCCATGCCGTTCCCGTATGATCTGCGCCTATCTTTGAGGCTTCTTTTAATATTTTTTCCTATTTCTTAATTCCTCATACAACACAGCATAGTTGTGGTAACGCACCCTGCTGATCCTGCCCGCTTCCAGCGCTTCCTTAACGCCGCACACCGGCTCGCTTATATGGGAGCACCCTCCAAACCGGCAGTTCTTTTCATATTCCGCAAATTCCGGGTAATACCCCTGCAGCTCTTCCTTTTCCATCTCTCCTAAGCTAAGCGAAGTAAACCCGGGTGTATCCATAATAAATGTATCCTCATCAAGGGCAAACAGCTGCGCATGCCGGGTGGTATGTTTCCCCCGGTCGATCTTCCGGCTGATCTCGCCGGTCTCCATATTGGCTTCCGGATAGAGGGCATTGATGATTGTGGACTTTCCCACCCCACTTGGACCGGCTACCACCGTAGTCTTTCCTTTCAGGCAGTTTTTAATCTCATCCATGCCCTGCCTGCCTGTACCGCTCACAAATAACACCCGATATCCACATTCCCCGTACGCCTTTTCAAGCTCTTTCTGCTCTTCGGGGGATGCAAGGTCCTTTTTATTGAAACAGATGACGGCTTTCAGCGCCTGCTGTTCCATGGTAATCAAGAATCTATCCAAAAGATTATAATTAGGATTGGGCTTTACGATGGCAAATATCACCAACGCCTGATCGATGTTGGCGGATGCCGGTCTGATCAGTACACTTTTTCTTGGCAGGATTTTAATGATGTTACCTGTAAAGGGCGTATCCCCCGTCCGTTCAATCTCCACATCATCCCCCACCAAGGGCTTTATCTTGTCTTTCCTGAAAATCCCCTTTGCCTTGCACTCTGCCACCCCTGCACAGGTATGCACATAGTAAAATCCGGCAATTCCTTTTATAATCTTTCCTTTCATAACATGTGTAATCCTATTCTGCCGCAAACTGGATGGGTCTTCTGACTTCTTTGTTCTCAGAAGTCCCCTCTATCGTCGTCTGGCTGCCGTCCTCATTGGTGACTATGGTGGTCTCAGTAGTATTCACATACTGAAACAGAACATATCCCGTTCCCACCTTGATTCCCGTGATATTCTGCTGCTGAACGGGAAATGATGCTGTCTGCGTGCTCAAAAGCTGGGTTCCGTCATCCGCCATCAATGTCACCGTCACCATAGTGCCGGCTTTATAGCCCGGATCCTCCTCCGGCGTAGGTCCTGCAATGCTGTCAGTAAACTTAAATGTTGCCTGAGCAGGTCCTAAACTGATACTGATATCCACCTTCGTTCCCTCCGCCACGGAAGAACCTGGAGAATAGCTCTGATAGCATACCAACCCTGATAAATCTGGATTTTCATGATTTGTCTCCGTCACGACGCCCAGCTCAAGTTTTGCCTCTATCAGCATCGCCATCGCTTCCTCTTCGCTCTTTCCCATCAAATCCGGTACTGGAACCTTGTCTTTCCCCATACTGATACAGATGGTGACTGCCGTTCCGGCAGGCGCCTTGGAACCTGACGAAGGTGATTGGGTAATAATATTTCCTTCCTTAATATAGGCGTCATAACCGCTGGTTTTATTGACGGTAAATCCTTCCTTGCTTAAAGTCGCTACCGCCTCTGCCTCCGACATTCCTACCACATCCGGTATCTCGATGCCCTCGGAGCCTGCGCTTACCGTAAGCACCACATTATCTCCTTCCGTAATCATCGTTCCGGCATTCACGCTTGCACTCATAACGATTCCCACTTCATACTGCGTGCTTTCTTCATATTCAATTTCTGGTGTTAATCCAAGATTTAACAATTCAACTTTCACATCGTCTATCTGTTTCCCGACGACTTCCACCATCTCAACCTGTTCTTTTTCCTCCTCTTCCTGCTCCTTTGTCTGTTCACTGTCCTGCCCGAACAGATCAGCCTCAAAAATCCCAAAAGCATTTCCTACCAGGAACAGAACGATGCACCCTACCAAAACCGCCGCTATGATGGCAAGGGTAGTGGTAAGCCTCTCCATCTTAGGATCGTAATCATCCTCCTCTTCCTCCTCATCGTCATCCTCGTAATATTCATATTCAGACTCGTAATACTCTTCGTCCTCTTCCTCCTCATCCTCTTCTTCAATGACATATCTTTTCTTTGCCGACTTCTTCACATCTGCTTCCTTGCGCAGATGCATTGCCTCTTCCATGCTGTCCCTGTACTTGGACTGCTTCTTTATTCTTTCCATATCATTGTCGGTAATCATCTTTGTTGACCCCTCTTCGTCAGGGTCGATCACCTTTACAAAATCTTCATCCGGCGTCATGAGAGACTGTTTTAAATCTACAATCAGCTCTCCCATAGACTGATATCTTCGGTCCGGACTCTTCTGGCAGCATTTAAATACAATCTGCTCCACGCTTACCGGAATTTCAGAAATATACTCTCTGGGAGAAGGCATTTCTTCCTGAATATGTTTAATGGCGATTGCCACCGTGGTCTCGCCATTAAACGGCACTCTGCCGGTGAGCATTTCAAACATGGTAACGCCAAGTGAATAAATGTCGCTCTTTTCATCAGAATATCCGCCCCTCGCCTGTTCGGGAGAGGTATAATGGACAGAACCCATGACGTTGGATGTAATGGTATTGCTAGTGGCTGCTTTGGCAATTCCAAAGTCTGTCACCTTGACTTTTCCTTCTTTGGAAATAATAATGTTCTGAGGCTTGATATCTCTATGGATAATATGGTTATTATGCGCTGCTTCAATGCCCATGCTAACCTGGATGGCAATGCTGACAGCCTCCTTCACGGAAAGCCTTGCTTTCTTTTCAATATATTTTTTCAGGGTGATGCCCTCTACCAATTCCATTACGATAAAGTAGATTCCATTTTCTTCCCCTACATCATATACATTTACAATGTTTGGATGGGCAAGTCCGGCTGCCGCCTGGGCTTCGATCCTGAACTTCGATACAAAATTCGCATTTTCACTAAATTCCTGCTTCAAAACCTTGACCGCCACCAGACGGTTTAGCTTATGATCCTTTGCCTTATAGACATCGGACATGCCGCCAGTGCCAATCTTTTCCAGTATTTCGTATCTGTCTCCGATTATCATTCCTATCTTAATCATATCTACCTCTTACATCATCATTCTTTGGCGAATACATTGATCAATATCACCGCAATATTATCTTTTCCGCCATTTTGATTTGCCGCTTCCACCAGTTTTTCAGCTCTTTCTTCCAGAGAAGGATATTCTCTTATGATCTTGCTGATTTCTTCATCCTCCAGCATATTAGTAAGACCGTCAGAACACATAAGCACAATGTCCCCCGGTCTCAATTCCTCATGAAAAAAGTCGATTTCCACCGTATCAAGTGCGCCGATGGCTCTTGTGATAATATTTTTATCAGGATGATTTCTCGCCGCAGCGCGGTCAAGACCGCCCATGCGAATCATCTCCTCCACCAAGGAATGATCTCTGGTAATCTGCCTGATCTCGTCATTTATGATGTAAAGCCTGCTGTCTCCCACATTTGCCACCTGAAGATAATGACCAAGACAGGTTGCAGCCACCACCGTGCTGCCCATTCCGTAAAGGCTGTTATCTTCCTTTGCCCTACGCCGAATCTGATCGTTTGCCGCCATGATTGCCTTGCCTAAAATCCTGATAGGATTCTTTTCAAAGCATCCTCTGATTTCCCTGACCATGGTCTCCACCGTACATTTAGAAGCATAATCCCCTGCATTATGCCCCCCCATGCCGTCGGCAACAACAAAAACATTAGGAAGATTTCCCACAGAGATCTCCGATACATACACAAAATCTTGATTCAATTTTCGTTTTTTTCCTATATCCGTCACAGAAAAGGATCGTAACACGGTTTTACCTCCTACTGCAATGCCTTGTGCCTCCTGCGAAGCTGTCCGCATGCACCGTCAATATCTCTTCCCATTTCCCTTCTAATAGTAACATTTATTCCATTTTTTGCAAGTTTATTTTTAAATGCATCGATAAACGAGGCTTCTGACTGCACGAAATTCCGCTCCTTTATCGGATTTACCGGTATCAGATTGACATGGCAGTTCATCCCTTTAACAAGGGATAAAAGCTCCCCCGCATCCTCCTGTTTATCATTGACGCCGCTCACCAGAGCATATTCAAACGTAATCCTTCTGCCTGTCTTTTCAAAGTAGTAGGCACACACATCCATAAGTTCCGCAACAGAATATTTGTTTGCAACCGGCATCAGTTTTTTTCGCTTTTCATCCGTCGCTGCGTGAAGCGACAACGCCAACGTAATTTGAAGCTTTTCATCTGCCAACAGCCGCATCTTGTCCACCAATCCGCATGTGGAAACGGTTATGCTGCGCTGACTGATATGTAATCCGTTCTCATCTGTGATAAGTGTTAAAAACTTCAACAGATTGTCATAATTGTCAAGCGGCTCTCCCGTTCCCATGACCACCACGTTGGAAATCCGCTCCCCCGTCAATAATGTAATCCTATAAATCTGATCCAGCATTTCCGAAGGCAGAAGCGACCGTTCCAGCCCGTCCAGCGTAGAAGCGCAGAACGCACATCCCATGCGGCATCCCACCTGTGATGAGATGCAGACACTGTTTCCATGCTTATATCGCATAAAGACGCTTTCCACCATCTTGCCATCCCCAAGTTCAAAAAGATATTTTCTGGTACCGTCTAATGCCGATTCCTGCATACAGACCTGCTTTAGGGAAGTAAAAGAATATTTTTCGGAAAGCTTATCTCTTAAGGAAAGAGGCAGATTGGTCATCTCGTCAAAACCCCGAACCAGCTTCTCATGCATCCACTGATAAATCTGCTTCGCCCGAAAAGGCTTCTCTCCAAGCAGCTCCATTTCTCTCTTTAGTTCTTCTAAGGTAAATGATTTGATATCCTGCATCTTTCTATCCTTTAAATCTAAATTTAATATTCTAATCTACACGGCGCAGTCTTGCCAGAAAGAAACCGTCTGTTTCATGGATTCCCGGGTAAAGCTGCAGCATCCCTTCCTTTTCTTCCCCCGAAAGCGCCTTGGGAAGAAAAGGAGAAAGACTTTCAAGGACAAAAGGACTCTGCTCTGACAGCCATTTTACCATGTGTTCATTTTCGTCAGGGTTGATGGTACAGGTACTGTAGATCAGCACTCCTCCTGGCTTCACGTACTGCCATACTGCACCTAAAATCTTTCGCTGGAGTTTTACCAGTTCTTCTATACCCTCTTTGGTGATGCGGTATTTGATATCCCGCTTTTTCCCCATAACTCCTAACCCGGAACAGGGCAAGTCTGCTAAAACCACATCCGCTTTGCCAATCAGAGAGTCGTCCAGTCTGCCGGCGTCATATACCTGGACTTCTATATTCCCATATCCCATTCTTTCTATATTATCTCTAATCAGCGACACCTTATACTCTGAGAGATCTCTTGCGATTACTTTTCCTTTTCCGGAAAGCTTTTCTGCGATGTGCATAGACTTTCCGCCTGGAGCGGCGCACACATCCACCACAAAAAAATCATTGATAACATCTGTTTTTTCTATTCCAGCCGCTTCTGCTACCAGCATACTGCTCACATCCTGTACGGCAAACCATCCTTCCTCATAGCCATACAGATTTTTGATTCCCGCCGCATGATCAAGCAGATAAGCGTAAGAAAGATAGGGATGTTCCTTTACCTCTATCCCTTCCTCTTTAAGTTTCCTGATCCAAGTATCTTTTAGCGTATCCGCCTGCTCTGCCTTAAAGCGCACCGTTATCGGATGCTCCCTTAAAAGATCTTCCAGCATTCCCTGTGTCTTTTTCTGTCCATATGCCAGCATCCATTTTTCAATCAGCCATTCCGGCATGGAATAGCTGACGGAGAGATACTTTATCTCGTTTTTCTCCCGGTCAGGGTAAGGAATTTTATCTTTATTTCTTGCTATATTCCTTAAAACACCATTGACAAAGCCGGAAAGTCCTTTATATCCTCTTTTGCCTGCCAGCTTCACAGCCTCATTGCAGATTGCTGCATCAGGCACACTGTCCATGAAAAGCATCTGGTAAACGCTCATACGCATCAAATTTCTGATCAGCGGCTTCATCCGTGAAACGGGTACCTTGGAAAACTGATCCAGAATATAGTCAATCTGGATCAGCCGCTCCAAAGTACCCTCCGCCATTCTCTTTACAAATGCCTTATCCCTAGTCTTGCTATAATTGTATTTATCAAGCACATCTCTGATTACCAGATGACTGTAGGTTCCCTCTTCCAGGACTTCCATAAGTACATCCAGAACCAGTTCTCTCGTATTATCCACCTGAAACTTTCCTTTCTATCCTGCGATGCCTCCTGGTGCGGTCTAATCGTTTCTCCTCCTGTTTCCTGTAAGGAGCACCAGTCTTAAAAGCTGGAGAATGGAAGATGCTGCTGCCGCCACATAGGTAAGCGCCGCTGCACTGAGCACACGTCTGCAGTCACCCACCTCATCCTGTCCCATGATTCCATAATCTCCAAGAAGCTTAAGCGCCCTCCCCGAAGCATTGAACTCAACCGGCAGTGTAATGACCTGAAATAACACGGCGAGGGAGAACACCCATATGCCAATCTCCGCAAGAGAAAAATATCCTCCTCCCGGAAGCTCAAAGCCAAGTCCCAGAACAAGCCCTAAGATTACAATAGGCAGTCCCAGCCTCGAACCAATATTTGCAGCCGGTACAAGCGCAGAACGAATCTTTAAAGGCAGATATCCTTCTTTGTGCTGCAGGGCATGTCCGCATTCATGCGCCGCCACCCCAATGGCTGCCACAGAATGAGAACCATACACAGAATCGGACAATCTAAGCACTTTATGAACAGGGTCATAATGATCCGTCAAATTCCCTGCCACACGCTGAACCTGTACGTCATGGATCCCCGACATATGCAGAATCCGCTGTGCCGCCTCCGCCCCGGTAAAGCCGCCCCTTGCACGCACCCTTGCATATTTGTTATAAGTACTGTTCACCCGGGAACTTGCAAAGATACACAAAAGCGCACCAATCAACACCAAAATATAAGTGGGATCAAAATAATATCCGAACATTTGCTAATTATCTCCTTTCCTGCCAAGCAGCATTCCCGGCATCACTTCATACCCCGCCAGGAACTCTCTGACCGTCATACGCCGCTTTCCTTCCAACTGTAGAACACGGATACGCAAAACCCCTCTGCCGGTATAAACGTCAAAGAAATCCTTTTCCGCTCCAGCAACGCATCCTGGTCTTAATTTGCCGTTTCCTTCCGCTATTTCCTCTATCGCGTCCGCCTCCCAGATTTTCAAGGTCTTTCCGTGAAAATACGTATATGCGCTGGGCCAGGAATTTAACCCCCTTACAAGCCGTTCAATCACTTCCCCTTCCTTATTCCAGTCGATTTCTCCCATGGACTTGGTAAGTCTTGCCGCATAGGAAGCCAAAGCCTCATCCTGCTTTTGAGGCGTCACTTCTTTCTTTTCTATCTTAGAAAGCGCCTCCACCACCAGCTTTGCGCCGGCTTCCATTAACTTGTCGTGGAGGCTTTCTCCCGTCTCCTTAGGCGCTATCGGAACCACACTCTTTAGAAGCATGTCACCTGTATCCAGCCCTTTTTCCATCTGCATAATCGTGACGCCGGTTTCCTTTTCTCCATTTAAGATTACCCACTGAATCGGCGCCGCCCCCCGGTAGGCAGGAAGTAAAGAAGCATGAATATTGATACAGCCAAATGCCGGCATATTCAAGATTTCCTCTGACAAAATCTGTCCGAATGCTGCAATCACGAAAATATCTGCAGGATACTTTGAAAGCTGTTCCACAGCCTCCTTTTCTTTGATCTTCACCGGCTGAAATACCGGTATATCATACTTAAGCGCACATTCCTTTACCGGTGTCATCTGTACTTCCCTGCCTCTTCCCTTTTGTTTATCCGGCTGGGTGACGACGGCGCTCACCTCATGCCCCGCTTCTATGATTGCCTCTAAAGGCGCTACAGCAAAATCCGGGGTTCCCATATATACAATCTTCATCTTTCACCTCCGACAACACATGGTATTTCCACATTCCATAACTTCTCCGTTATGAAACTAATTATTCTTCTTCCTGCTCATACAAGTCAGCCGTGTTCATCAATTCCCCTTCCACTTTCTCCACATAGAGATGACCTTCTAAATGTTCCAGTTCATGACAGATGGCACGGGCAAGCAGTTCCGTTCCCTCCAATTCAAAAGGATCCAAGTTTTCATCGTAGGCTTTTACCTTCACATAATTGGGCCTTGTCACCACGCCGGTCTTGCCCGGAACGCTGAGGCATCCTTCATTCCCGGTCTGTTCTCCACTGCTTTCTAAAATCACCGGATTGATTAAGAGGATAGGATTCTCCCCTGTCACATCTATGGTGACAATCCTTTTTAGAACCCCCACCTGAGGAGCCGCCAGTCCCACACCGTCCGCTTCATACATCGTGTCGAACATATCATCGATCAATTCCTTCGTCCGGTCCGTAATCTCTTTTACTTCCTTACACGCCTTATTTAAAACCGGATCTCCTATTTCTCTTATGTTTCTGAGTGCCATCTTTCTCTTTCCTTTCTATTATATATTAGTATCGATCTATAGGGTCAAAATCAAATTGTATATTCTCGTCTTTCAGTTCCATCATTGCGCTCCTGCATTCTATTTTGTCCTTAATTGCCGTCAGCTTTCCATAATCCGGAGATTTACAATAAATTACAAAGCGATAAATGTCATTAATCTTTCCGATAGAAGCCTTTGCAGGTCCAATCACCGCTGCCTTCTTGTTTCCCTCCCCAAAAGCTTCCGTCCCATCCTCCGCTTCCGCCCTGGCAATCGCCGCAACCTTCCCGGCAAGCGCTTCGCCCCTTTCTTCATCCGGTGTTGTTATAAGCACGGCAAGCATATGGGCTGCAGGCGGATACGCCCCTAATTCCCTATAAAGGACTTCCTCCTCATAAAATGCTTCATAATCCTGCGCCGCCGCCCGGATGATGCTGTAATGCTCCGGTCTGTAAGTCTGTATCAAGACTTCTCCCGGTTTAGCGCCTCTTCCGGCTCTTCCCGCCGCCTGGGTGAGAAGCTGGAAAGTCCTCTCCCCAGCCCGGTAGTCGCTGTCATTTAAAGACAAATCTGCCGCCAGCACACCTACCAGCGTAACATTGGGAAAATCATGACCTTTTACAATCATCTGGGTTCCCACCAGTACATCTGCCTCTCCCTGAGCAAATGCCGTCAGAATCTTCTCATAGCTGTCCTTGGTACGGGTGGTATCGGCATCCATCCGAAGCACACTTATACCTGGAAAACGTTTTAACAGCTGTTGTTCAATCTGCTGGGTTCCCGCCTTGAATCCCAGAATATAAGGTGAAGAACAAGAGGGACAGTTTTGGGGCTGGACCGTTTCATAGCCACAGTAGTGGCACACCATTTTCCCGCCCATATGCTGAGATAAGGAAACGTCACAATGAGGGCATTTCATCACAAATCCGCAAGAACGACAGGAAACAAACCCTGCATATCCCCTCCTGTTTAAGAATAGCATGATCTGCTCCTTCTTTTGCCTTCTATCCTCAATCAATTCCTGCAGTTTCCTGCTGAAAATAGAGCGGTTGCCGCTTCTTAGCTCTTCTCTCAAGTCTATGATCGACACCGGCGCCAATGCGCCTCCTGTGAGCCGTCGGTTTAAGGTAAAAAGTTCATAACCCCCTTCTTTTGCCCTGTGATAAGCTTCCAGAGAAGGCGTTGCCGATCCTAAAACCAAACTTGCATGCTTTTGTGCTGCCAGATACTCTGCTGTCTCCCTGGCATGGTAACGGGGCATGGTCTCACTTTTGTAGCTTGGCTCATGCTCCTCATCTATCACGATCATCCCCAGATTGGGAAAGGGGACGAACAATGCCGACCGGGGACCGATGATCACATCGATATCACCCTTTTTTGCCCGCTCGCACTGATCGTATTTTTCTCCTGCCGACAAAGTGGAATTCATCACCGACACTCTGTCTCCAAATCTTTTATAAAATCGCAGCAGCGTCTGATAAGTGAGGGCAATCTCCGGAATCAGCATGATACACTGCTTCCCTCTTTGTATCATTCCCTCTATCAGGGATAAATAGACCTCCGTCTTTCCGCTTCCTGTAATTCCATGAATCAGATAAGTCTTCCGTTCTTTTTGGTCAAAATCCGAAAGAACCCTGCTGCAGATCTCTGCCTGCTCTGCGCTTAAGGTCTTCCCACTCTCCCGGGCAGTCTCCACTTTCACTGGATTTCTATAATAACTCTCTGTTTCCACGGCAATAACGCCCTTTTCCTGCAGACCTTTTAATGTGGCTGGGGATACATTTAACTTTCCTGTTACCAGCTCATAGGGAAGCATCCCTTCCCTGCATAACTCTTCAAGCACCCTTGCCTTTGCCGTTTGATGTTTCCTGATACACTCTCCCAATAGTGAACGGGTCTCTTCCACCGTAAAACGCCGGACGATGGTCCTTTTCTCCTTATGCTTTATGGTCTGTTTCACAGGAAGCACCGTCTTAAGCGCCGCAATCATGGTGGAACCATAGGTCTCCTTCATCCACGAGGCAAGCCTGACTAAATCAGCCTCTACCGGCATGCTGTCATTGACAATGCCAGCAATCAGTTTTTGCTTTTCGTCGGGAAACTGTGCCTGATCCGTAATCGCCACCACATAGCCCCTGCGCAGACGGTTTCCCATTCCAAAGGGAATCTGGACGCACATTCCTTCCTCCAGCTTTTCCTTAAGCTTTTCGGGAATCTTATATTGAAAAGGTTTATCTACTTTTTCATGGGAAATATCCACAATGATATTTGCATATCTGCCTTTGGTCATACGAATCTATTCTTCCTTATTTCAGGCATCTTTCATTTCGCCCGTTCCTTAAGTATATCTGCTATCAGAACTCTTTCATCCATAGGATACTTGACTCCCTCAATCTCCTGATAATCTTCATGTCCCTTGCCTGCCAGAACAATGATATCTCCCGGCTGTCCATGGTCAATGGCATATGCAATGGCTTCTTTTCTGTCGCAGATTTCAATATAACTGCCGCTGGTCTTTTGTATGCCTGTCTTGATATCCTCGATAATATCCTGGGGTTTTTCAAATCTGGGATTATCCGAAGTGATAATGGTCAGATCGGCATAATTTCCACTGACTTCTCCCATCTCAAAACGGCGTATTTTAGAACGGTTTCCGCCGCATCCAAACAAACATACGAGCCGCTTCGGCTCATACTCTCGAAGCGTTGTCAGAAGGCTCTTTAAACTCATGGCATTGTGGGCATAGTCAATCAGCAGTGTGAACCGATCCGATACAGGCACCATCTCTATCCTGCCTTTTACATGAGCGCCCAGAAGCGCTTTCTGTATCTGGGGAACCTTCACCTTAAAATGTCTGCATACGGCAATCGCCGTAAGGGCATTATAAACGCTGAACCGCCCCGGTGCAGGCACTTCCACCTCAAAGCTCTCTCCATCCTTTGCTTTTACCTTAAACTCTATCCCCAGTTCTCCCGGCGTATGAATCAGCTTTAAATCTTCTGCATAAAGATCCGCCCGGGGATCAAAGCCATACGTCTCCACCTGACAGGTATGTCCTTCCAAGATTGCCTGCATATGCGCATCATCCTGATTTATGATTCCCAGCCTGCACTGCCTGAATAAAAGTCCCTTGCACGCCTGATATTCTTCAAAATCCGCATGTTCATTGGGACCGATATGATCCGGTTCTAAATTGGTAAAGATACCGGCCTCAAAGGTAAATCCCTGGGTCCTGTGCAGCTTAAGCCCCTGGGAAGCCACTTCCATGACGACAATCTCACAGCCTGCCTCCTCCATCTCCTTGAAATACTTCTGCAAAAGAAAGGATTCCGGCGTGGTATTGCTTGCCGGGATATGCTTATCACCTATGATGGTTTCGATCGTCCCCACCAATCCCACCTTATAGCCTGCCCTCTCCAAAATGGATTTAATCAGATAAGTGGTCGTAGTTTTGCCTTTTGTCCCCGTGATTCCAATCACCTTAAGACGGTCTGCCGGGTGCCCAAAATAAGCCGCGGCGATGAATGCCATGGCATATCTGGTATCTTCCACCCTGATTACTGTGATATCGCTCTCTGCCGGCAGCTCCACATCCTTTGAGACCACAAGAACTGCCGCCCCTTTCTGGGCTGCTTCTTTTGCAAAGCTATGTCCGTCCACGTTATATCCACAGATACAGATAAACAAACAGCCTTCCGATATCTTTCTGGAATCATATACTACTTCCGTAATCTCTCTGTCTTTGCTTCCTCTTACGCATTCATAGGGAATCCCTTTTAACAGTTCTTCACATCTCATGAGCCGTACTTTTCCTCCGAACAATCTATTTTCCTTATAATAAGATAGCACGATTATGCGCTTTTTTCAATCTAGTAAAGGTCCCCTTCACTTAAGTTAGTATATGTTTCTAATTTTTTTTGATGTACTTAATTTTTTGTTTAGAGGATTTTAGATTTTTATCATAATTCGGACACAGTTTATACACATTTACCCTTTATGATAATAATCAAGATAGTTGAACAACTCACTATCTCCCCCCTCATAAGAATGCAAAGCCTCCGGCATCCCCCGGAGGCTTTTGCGTTGCTTAAACAAACCGGTTCGCCGGTCTTTAATCAGCAGTAATGCTGCATCACGATCTGCACCGTCTCTCTCCCTGCAAAGTAATTAAGGTCAGGATAATACGCCATGCCGATTACCACCTCTCCTGACGGAACACCGCTTTCATACAGTTTTTTCACCGCCTGAGCGCCCCATCGCTCCTGCAGAAAGTTATCAAAATCTTCCAAATCACCAAAGTATATCATCTCATAGCATATACCATTTTCATCGGCAATCTTATATTTTCCCACATTTCTATTTTTTCCCATTTTCCTTCCGGAAAGAAGGCTGATATCCTTCCTTGCAAAAAGAGGTTTCGGATTTCCCACTCCAAAAGGCTCTAACAACGACAATTCCTTGATAAAATTCCGATCCGCATAGGCAAGAGGCATGGGCACATCAATATGTACAATCTCTTCAAAATCTTCCTCCGTAAGGCGGCAGTTTTCATTCAGCGCTTTCCGGAATGCTTCCACATCTTCCTCTCCCCGCAAAGACAGCCCTGCCGCCATCTTATGTCCCCCATAACGGGTGAAGAGTTCCTTGCATGCCGTCATCTCCTCATACATATTATAGGCTTCGATGGAACGCCCGCTTCCCTTTACGCCTTCCTCGCCTTTCGTCAGCACAAAAGCCGGTTTCCCGTACTTTTCCCTGACCTTTCCTGCAATTATGCCTGCAAGACTCTCATGACAGTCCGGAAGATAGACCACCAGCACTCGGTCCTCACTTTCTTTGGTTTCTTCTACCCATGCGATGGCTTCCTTCACCCCCGCCTCCGTCATCTGCTTGCGGCTGTCATTCAGGCTCTTTAAATCGCCTGCAATGGTGACTGCATTTTTCCAGTCCTTTTCCTCAAAAAGAGCAAGTGCACGCTTCGCCGTGTCCAGCCTTCCTGTGGCATTCATACAGGGTCCTATGATAAATCCCGCATGGTAAGGCGACAGCTCCTTATCCTCTATCCCATTGACCATAAGGAGCGCCTTAAGTCCTAAATTCTTTGTTTTTGCCATAAGGGAGAGTCCTGTTTTTACAATAATCCTGTTTTCATCCCTAAGCTCCATCACATCGCAGACGGTGGCAAGGGCGCCAAAGGTCAGCAGTTCATCCATAAGTTCTCTATATGCCGCAGCATATTTTTCTTGAAATCCATCCATCAAAAGCATAGACTGCACCAGCTTCGCTGCAACCACTGCACCGCAAATCTGTTTGAAAGGATACGCGCATGCCTGCTGTTTGGGATCTACCACTGCATCTGCCTCTGGGAGCAGATACTTCCTGCCCTCCTGGGTTTCTTCAAAGGGCACCTCATGATGGTCTGTCACCACCACCGTCATCCCCATCTGTTTTGCCTTCTGAATGGGCACCGCCGCCGCAATGCCGTTGTCACAGGTGATGATAGTGTCGATTCCATCCTTTCCTGCATCCTCTATCAGACTTTCATTCAGCCCGTAACCGTCCTTGATCCTGTGTGGAATGACGGTATCCACTCTCCCGGAAAGGGCACGGATTCCAGTAAGAAAAATGTAAGTGGCACAAATACCGTCCACATCATAATCCCCTATAATGCGAATAGGCTTTTCCTCCCGGATTTTTCCAAGAATCAACTCTGCCGCCCGTTCCATATCTTTCATCAAAAACGGAGAATGAAGATCCTCTAACCCCCCATGCAGAAACCTTTCAATTTCTTCATCACCTACGATATCTCTGTTTCTCATGATTCTCGCCAATACCGGCGTAATGTGATATTTGTTTGCTATTGCATCAAAATCTGCCTTTTTGGCAGCCACCATCCACTTTGCCATGTCTTCTCCTATAGACCGCGTGATGCGTGTCTTTTTTACCCGTTTTTTTACAATTTTTCCCAAAGATAGAAATAAGCGCTCCGACTCCTGCCGGAACGCTTATCTTTCATCCTATTTAAGCCGCCGACTTCTGGGGAAATACCTTGCGAAGCACCAGCCACAAAGCGCCTGTGATACATATGGATGAGTAAGTACCGCAAAGAATACCCGCCATTAAAGGCAGCGCAAATTCCTTTACGGAAGATACCCCGAACGCATACAGCGCCGCAACCATAATGAAGGTGGTAAAGGAAGTAAAAATACTTCTGGACAGGGTCTGGGTGATACTTACATTTACCATTCCTTCCAGTGATTCCTTTTTGCCCATGTTGCTCATATTCTCACGAATACGGTCAAAAATAACAATAGTGGCATTAATCGAATAACCTACAATGGTCAGCATACATGCAATAAAGGTAGTTCCCACAGACACTCTCACAATGGCATAGAACGCCAGCACCACCAGCACATCGTGAATCAATGCAATGACAGAGCTTGCACCAAAGCGGATATCTTTAAATCTAAACCAGATGTACAAAAGCATACAAACCGCCGCCACAATGACCGCTAAAATGGCATCAGTTTTCATCTCGTTGCTGACGGTAGAACTGATCGTCTCCGTAGTAATCTTGTCCGCATCCGCTGCAAACTGTTCCACCATCACATTCTTAAAAGTCTCCCTCTCCTGTGTAGTCAATGTACGGGTCTTGAAAATAACCTCACTGGTTCCCTCAATCTTCTGGGTCTGCACATTTCCATCGCCTGTAATCTCTTCAATCAGAGGAACCACCTGTGCATCAATATCCGCAAGCGCCATATCTTCATTAAAGGTCACATTAGTGGATGTTCCTCCCACAAACTCAAGACTGTAATTGAGCACGCCGCTTCCATTTGCACCGTTGATACCCATAAATACAAAGCCTGCCACAATCGCTGCAATGGAGATTCCAAAGAAAATCGCCTTTTTGGAGGTAAAGTTGACCGGCTTTTTTTCTTTTGCAACGCCATACAACTTTACGTTCTGCAGCCCGATTGCATAAAATGCCTTCATCAACAGTCTTGTCACCACCATGGCAGTGAACATAGAAAGGATGATGCCAAGTGCAAGCGTTGCGGCAAATCCCTTGATGGCGCCGGAGCCTAAAACACCTAACACTCCTGCCGCAATCAAGGTCGTGATATTTCCATCCAAAATCGCGGAAGTAGCCTTTTTATAGCCTGTGTTGATGGCTTCTTTCACGGATTTACCTTTGCCAAGTTCTTCTCTGATACGGGCAAAGATAATCACGTTTGCATCCACCGCCATACCGATAGAAAGAATAATACCCGCAATACCTGGCAGAGTCAATGTAATCTCAAACGCATCAAGCAGGATAATGATCAGTTCTACATAGAGTGCCAATGCAAAGCTTGCCGCCACACCGGATAAATAATAAACAGCGATCATAAACACCACAATAACCGCAAATCCCACTGCTGCCGCCTTGATACTGGTGGAAATCGCCTCCTCGCCCAGCTGGGCGCCTACTATCTTGGAGTGAAGTTCTTCCAGCTCCAGCTTAAGACCGCCGATACGAATGGTGGATGCAAGCTGCTGTGCTTCCTCATAGGTAAAACTTCCAGAAATCTGTGCCTGTCCATCATTGATAGATGCATTGACGTTAGGCGCGCTTATGATTTCTCCATCATAGTAAATTGCAATGGATTCACCGTTCTGATACGCCTTGGCTGTTGCCTCGGCAAATTTCGTTGTGCCCTCATCTGTCATGCTTAAATCTACTACAAACTGGCTGTTCTGCATATTGTCTGTAACAGAACGCGCCTGTGCATTCTTTACATCCGTTCCGACCAGCACGATAGAACCATCCGCCTGCAGCTCCTCGATGGTCTTATTCATGGAATAAATCATTTTGCCAGCTTCATCCATACCGAGCGCCTGATAGTTCAAACTTCCTTCTGTATCATACTCTGCAATAAAGTACAGGGAACCGGGCTTTCCGAGATCCTCCAGGATGACATTGGCATCTGAAACACCGGGAATCTCAATATTGATCCGGTCTGTGCCTTCCTGATATACCACAGCTTCTGTGCTGTAGCCTTCCACACGCTTCTGCAGCTTGTAGATGGTATCCGCCATATCTTCCGCACTGGGATCTTCCTCCCCCACTGCCTGATAGGTAATGCTGACGCCGCCCTCTAAATCAAGCCCCAGATTGATGCTGGCTGCCGAACCGGACGCATCCGCTCCAAGCCCTACTACTGCGGTATAGCCAAATCCGCCAAGAAGCAGTACAAATACCAGCAAGATAATAATTGCTTTACTCTTCTTCATCACTTTCTTCTCCTTCTAAATCGGCAAGCGCCGCTTTTATCATAATCGCACATTCAATGCGCTTTCTTTGCAATTCACATCCCAGATCGTAAGCATCATTGATATGTCCGTGGAAGTTATAAGAGTTTGCCGCACATCCGCCGCTGCAGTAAAACTTGGCAAAACAGTTCCTGCACTTTTCCTTCGCATAGACATTGCAGGTCTTAAACTCATCCCTTATATCCGTCCTTGTAATGCCCTCATCCACATTTCCCATCAGAAATTCTTCTTTGCCCACAAACTGGTGGCAGGGATATAAATCCCCCCATGGGGTGACTGCCAGATACTCTGTCCCTGATCCACAGCCCGAAAGCCGCTTGGCTACACAAGGTCCACCCTCCAAGTCTATCATAAAATGAAAGAAATTAACACTTTTTCCTTCTTTTCTTCTCTTTAAAAGCGTTGCGGCAAGCCTGTCATACTCCGAAAGCAATACCGGAAGATCTTCCTCCCTGAGGGCATAATCATCCGTCGGCTCCGCTACCACTGGCTCCACCGAAATCTGCTGAAAGCCAAGATCCGCCAGATGGACCACATCCTCTGCAAAATCCAGATTGTTTCTGGTAAAAGTTCCTCTCACATAATAATTCATCTGCCCCCTGCTCTCTGCCACCTTCTGGAACTTAGGTACGATGGTGTCATAGCTTCCCTGACCGCCTCTATGGGGACGCATCAAGTCATTGATTTCCTTTCTTCCATCAATGCTCAAAACGATGTTGGACATCTCTTTATTGGCAAATTCCATAATCTCATCATTTAAAAGAATACCATTTGTGGTAAGCGTGAACCGGAATTTCTTGTGATAAGGTTCCTCTAAGCTTCTGCCATAAGCCACCAGGTCCTTCACCACCTGCCAGTTCATCAGCGGTTCTCCGCCAAAGAAGTCCACTTCAAGGTTGACACGACTGCCTGAATTTTTAACCAGAAAGTCCAGTGCCTTCTTCCCAACCTCAAAGCTCATGAGCGCCCTTCTGCCATGGTATTCCCCTTCTTCTGCAAAACAATACCTGCAAGCCAGATTACAGTCATGGGCAATATGCAGACACAGTGCCTTGACCACCGTCTCTCTCTTCTTAAAATCTATAATATAATTTTCATAAATATCTGGCGCAAACAACATTCCCGCCTCTTTCAGTTCCAAAACTTGGGAAAACGCATCCTCCACGTCGCCGGATACATATTGATTTTTAAGTTCCTCCAGACAGACATTCTGTACTTCCTCATTGCTCCTTCCTTCTTTAAATGCCTTCTCTGCAAGGGGGATTATATCATATACCACATCGTCCACCACGTGCACAGATCCGCTGTTTACATCAAGAACAATGTTATAACCGTTATTTTTATATTGATGTACCACTTCTTTCATCCTTCCCTTTTGCGCAACACACAATAAGCAGCGACGCCTGCCGCTGCTTACATTCACTATCCTATTTTGGGCGCTTATTTCACCTTTTCGCAGCTCTGATTTCCTACTGTACAGGAAGTCTTACAAGCTGACTGGCAGGAAGTCTGGCACTCTCCACAGCCGCCCTTCTTCATAGATTCCTTTAAGTCTCTTGTTGCCAATGTTTTAATACGCTTCATAATCATTTCTCCTTTTGCTGAACCTGTATTTTTATAGTATAGCATAGTTGAGTTGTTTGGAAAAGCATTTTGTGAAAAAATTCTTGCATCCCTTATTTACTCACCATCTGATTCCGATTCCTGTTTTACCGCCTCTTCTTCTTTCCCAGAAGAAGCAGTACTATCTGATTGTTCAGTCTCTTTGATCTTTTCAGGAAGGGTCATCAGAACTTTTACAATTCGGTTCTGGTTAATCCCCTGCACTTCCAATGTAATATTCTGCGCTGTGGTGATCGTTTCGCCATCTTCGGGGAGACGATCCAGATTTTCTATGATAAGACCGCCGATAGAATCATAGTCTTCAGAGGAAAGGAGGGTGCCCAGTTCGTCGTTGATATCGCTCAGTTTCATGCTGCCCTCTACCAAATAGACTCTTTCTTCTATCTGCTGGATCAATTCTTCTTCATCCTCATCATATTCGTCACGGATTTCTCCTACGATTTCTTCCAGAAGGTCTTCTAACGTAATCATCCCCACTGCTGCACCGTATTCGTTGAGCACAAAAGATACATTGACGCGTTTTTCACGCATTTCAATCAAGAGATCTGCCGTCTTTTTAAATTCGTAGGTATAGTATGCCTGACGCATAATATTTGTGATGCCGAATTGTTCTTTGTTATCTACCAGGATAAAATCCTTGATATTGATAAGACCAATGATGTTATCTTTATCTTCCTGATATACAGGGATTCTGGTATACATGCACTCCTTGAAAAGTTCCATGACCTCGTCATAACCTGCGTCCACATTCACCGTCGCCATATCGATTCTTGGAATCATGATATCCTTTGCCACCGCATCGCTGAAGTCGAATACATTGTAAATCATCTCTCTCTCTTCAGACTCGATTACACCGTCTTCATGGCTGACCTCAACGTAAGTACGAAGCTCTGTTTCTGTCATAGCGGTTCTCTTGCTCGTATCAATATGTAGCAGCTTTAAAAGCCCGCTGGACACCTTATCTACCAGAAAAATCACCGGAGTCATCAGCTTCATCAGCCCCGCAATCATGGATGCATAGAAAAGCGCCAGTTTTTCGGAATAGACCATGGCTACATTTTTGGGAACGATTTCTCCAAAAATCAAAACAAACACTGTCAATGCGCCGGTCGCAATCCCCACAGAAAGGTGAATCCTGATCGCCAGCGTCGTCGCCAGCGAAGACGCAGAGATGTTGACAATATTATTTCCTATTAGAATCGCACTGAGCATCTTGCCATATTTTTCAAGTACATCAAGCGCTACCTGGGCACGTCTGTTACCATCATCTGCCAGCGTTTTAAGCCGCACCCTGTTTGCCGTGGTCAGCGCCGTCTCCGCAGATGAAAAGAACGCAGACAAACACAGAAGAATCAATAAAGCAAACAATTGTATGACACCATCGGTATCCAAAATAAAATCACTCCTTATTATTAAAATAGTGCCCTGTTCTCCAAGACAGCTTATGCAAATATTACAATATTCGGGTATTCTCTGTCAAGTTCGTACATATGATTGTAGTATAAAGAATTTCTAGAATAAGTGGGAGAATGCCATGTTAAAGAAACTGAATTTAAGTTCACGTATCACCTTCATCCTAAAATGTCTGCTCATATCCTATCTGCTTACTACCGGGTTGCTGCTTTTGCTTTCCCTCATGCTCTACCGGTTCGGTCTTTCGGAAAAAATCGTATCAATTTGTATCATCGGCATCTACATAATCGTCACTTTCCTTGCCGGTTTTCTCGCCGGCAAACGGGAGGGAAACCGAAAATTCCTGTGGGGACTCCTTATGGGCGGACTGTATTTTACCATTTTAATCGTGGTTTCCCTGATTATAAATCATGGCATAAAAGATATATCCGGAAATTTTTTCACCGTACTCATGCTCTGCTGCGGCAGTGGGATGCTGGGCGGAATGATCAGCTGAAACAGCCGCATAGGTTAATCTGTGCAGGGAATCATTACAAAGCCGTCTACGGTATTTTAACGGTATTCCCTGCCAGAACACCCTCTGCTCATAAGCTTCTTTGTGCATATAGCTGTTCTCTGTATTCCCGGTCAATAATACCCTTCTTTAATTCTGCCTCTTTTCCCTCTTCCAAAAGCATCTTCATCAATTGAAGAAGCCGTCCTTCACCTTCTGCTTTTCCATCCTCATAAAATGTTTCCCGTACATATTCCTCATTGTATTCATAAATTGACATGGTTATTACCTCCGCCTTTTGTTCGAGAAGAAATTCTTTTAATATGTTCTTCTCAATACATTCATTTACCGCCGTCTCCACTGCCCGCTCTAATTCCATCACTGCAAGGTTCTGACGTATCTGATCTATAAAATAGGCATATCCACACAACGACCGACATTTACCAAACAATTCACGATTATATCCAAAATTGATATTGATTACACGGACAATCATTTCTAAGCATCCATATGCATCATTTTCAAAGGCATCTGAGAGTTTCATCGTAAATTCTTCCCTTTTGTGACTCTGCCCATTGTAAAATACAACATACTGCTGTCTATGATGAACGAGAGATCATTCTTCATTTTAATAAAAATCGCATTTTCAAGAGTATTAACCGTAAGTTCTTCCTCATTGTTATAATTTGTACCATTCAGTCCATTGTAAAGTTCTAAAAGTCTCTTCTTATTTTTGAAGAGTAACCGGAATACCCTGTCCTTATGAGTATAATACACGGGCATGTTTTCCTGTGCTGCCTGGGATTTCATAAATCCATCCATAACTTTCTCCTTTCGTCTGGCTGACAGAAAGACCTGTCCCCATACGAAATGGTTTCATCTGCTCCCTGCCTTATGTGATTTAATTGGTGATAAAGCAAGGATTCTAAATCAGATGAGAGCACCTTTGTAAATGTGCTTTTTGGAAAATTAGATGTGAAAACGAATTTTCGTTAGAATTTCTATGCTTTAATTTAATTATAGCAAAATAGATGTGTAGAGTCAATTATAGAAAGAATATTGATTAAAACGTAAGGGAACAGAAGCGGCTCCCGATACGGGAGCCAGCCCTGCCCTAATCCATATTCTTTTTTATGCTTCGTTTTCCACGCACATTTTCTGGACTACTTTCAGAATATCCTGTACGCGCCCCATCTGACCCGGACTAAAACACTCAAGCGTATCCACCATCTTATCTGGAATTTTGTTCATCTCGTTACCAGTAAGTATGTAGTCCGAGCTTACGTTTAGGGCTTTTGAGAGCTTATACAATATCTCTACCGTAAATCCTTTCTTTCCCGTTTCGATTTCATAAAGAAATTTTGCGGAAATATCCACTTTTTCTGCCAAGACATCTCTTGTATAGTTATTCGATTCTCGCAAGTGGCGTACTCTAAATCCAATATCTGTACATGAATATGACATTTTGTACCTCCATTCTTTTGTATGAATTTTCTCTTGATAGTTCCTAAGCGCTACATCCTGCGCTTATATCTTTTGCTGGTTCCTAACAAGGCTTTACATATCTATTTTATCTCTTTTTTAGAGGTATGCTTAAATTTCGACTGAATTATATCTTTTGAAGGTTTAAATAGTTTGTTTCACTTTGGCACTTTTGTGCACTTATTATTTAATTGGCTTTTATCTCCATTCAGTTAAAAAACGTCACTTTTAAGCCATTTATAGTAAACTTTAACTGTCTAAAAGAAAGAGGTGATTACATCTATGAATGAGTTTTTGAAGGAACATTATCAGTTCAGTGACTTTCAAATTGCACAGCTTCAGTATACCTGGAAGACATTTGCTTCTGAAATCAGCAAGTTGCTGCTTATGGGGTTGTTGTTTAGGAATGATTTGGGCAAATACATTTTTTCTGTAACAATTATGCTGCTTTTGCGAACTTCAACAGGCGGACTTCATTGTAAAAAGTATATTACTTGTTTCCTGGTCTCCTTTACTTATATGTTTTTGTCTTTGATGGTACTTCCAATGGTGCCAGTAAATAAGGTGTTCCAGATGATATTACTGTTTGTATGCATGGTGTGTAGTTATTATGTTGGACCGGTTACTTCGATGGTTCATAGACCGTTGAGCGAGGGATGCGTCAAAAGGGTTAGGATACAGGCGTTTTTGATTATCTTTTTTTATTTGACTCTTATGTATATAGTTCCTGAGAACTCTTATTTTACTTGTGGGTTCTGGGTTATTATATTAAATACGCTGCAATTGGTGGCAGCGAAGGTGCAAAAGATACAGAAAATACAGAAGAAGGAGGTTTTTGGTTATGAAAGAGAGGCTTATAAGGCTTGCTAGACCTTTGTTGATGGGGTGTATGGCTTTGGGGGCTTGGGTGAGTTTCGATATTGCAAGTGCTATCTTTTTTGGCGAATATGAATATCCTGTGGGAGAATAATTAGAAGCTGCATTTACGATTTTATCATGAATGCAGCTTTTTTATGTTTTCTTAGGCAGGTTATTCCATGAGTAGATTCGGCAGATGAAAGAGAGTGGGGAAGGGGATGCCTGCCCCACTCTCTTTCATCTGCCGAATCTTGGATATCTACACCAGCTGTCTATTTGATATTCTAAAGGACAGCCAGTTTTGCCCATCAATTTCTTTGTTTTCAAAATAAAGTTGGAGCCCATATTCATGACATATACCGTTTACATTGCATAGACCCAGACCTCTGTTTTCCCCTTTTTCGCTATAACCCTTGGTAAAGAAAAGGCTAATATCATTAGGCTGTATGTATGGGCTTTCGTTTCTGACTTCAATCTCAAACAAATCATCTATCTCAATCATGAGAATAAATATTTTATTTAAATTTGGCGCCTTTTCAATTGCTTCTACAGCATTTTTAAGCAGATTGCCTAGTATCTCAACTATTTTATAGATTGGCACACCAATCTCTAGATCATTGATAATGATTTTATACGAAATGTCAATTCCTTTTTTGTCTATTTCTATCATCTTACCATAAAGGAAGCTGATAATAACAGGGTTTCCATTTTTCAACAACTTGTTGAAGCGATTTTCCTTCAAAATTTGATGACAATACTTTTCTTGTTCATTTACTAAATCCTCATATGTATCAAACATGTAATGCTGACTATAAATTGTACTAATGTGATTTTCAAATTCATGTTGCCTCAATCGAATACTGTCAATCAAACTTTGAAAGGAATCTGCATACAATTTGTGCATTCTTAGCTCTGTTTCAATCTCCTTAGATTTTAACTTGTATTGATTTAATTTACCTGTCAATGCAAAAATAAAAATCATGCATATAAATAGTAATATTGTTTGATTCAATTCTACTAATCTAAATTGCTTATAAGATATTATGCAAAATGCTATTATTATCAAACATATGATTAATGAAATAATTAATATTCTTTCCTTATTTTTTAGTACCATTGTCACCCTACTAATTTTTACTTTTGGGAGTAAAAATAGCACTATAAGAAAAGCAATACAATTTATAACCAATAATTGAATGTTTGAAAAATCGTGCATATCAAACAAATAATAAAATGGTAGCGTAGCCAACAATTGAATTACTCCTACAATTGTCAAATATAATATATTATTTATCACCAGTTTACTTATATCAAATCCAAACTTAAATCCACAATACAACGCAATTGCTGGATAAATAAGCAACGTGTATATTTTAGGCAATCTATAATAATTTATTACAGTCATAATTATCATATATATCGCTAATAAGCTTGTTGTTTCGATATCTAGTTTGAATTTTTCATCGTATAAGTAGTGTAGACATAGGACGATTGAAAGGGCTTCTAGTAGCAGGCAGATGTTAGTAACCATTTTTGTACTCCATTAGCATTTTTCTTTTGTAGGTGATTCCAATTTCTACTGGGGTTTGGATGCCTCTTAGGGCGATGTATCGGTTTGTCAGGTCTATGTTTTCTATGTAGTCTTTGTTGATAATTGCGTTTCTGCTGCATTGGATCAGGACGCTTGCATTTATGTCATCCAGGAGTTGTTTGCAAGGTCTGTATGGGATGGTCAGGGCTCCGCCTTCGGATAGATAAATGTTTACGATGTGATTGATACTTTCTATGTAGATTATGTTTTTTATCTTGATGGGATACAGAATTCCCTCTTTTCTGAAACAGTGCACTGCTTCTTTTTCGGTCTCCTTTTCCGTGGAAAAATATAGCGCCCTTTTAATAAGCTGTTTGACTCTGTCTGGGGAAAAGGGCTTTTCAACATAGCCCAGACAGTTTAAGTCTGTATAGGTGTATCTGGTGGTATCCTCAAGTGACGTGATGAAAATGACCGGGGCGAACATGTACTGTGGTATCGTTCTGATCTTTTCCCCAAGTTTGATTCCTGAGGTGTCCCCCGGTTTTGTGACATCGAGGATAATGTCTACCAGAAATGCGTCAATAATCTTCTCCATCATAATCTGATAGGCGGCTTTTACTTCGCTTGCGGTGTAAACTACCGCCTCTGCATTTACTTCTAATACCAGTTTCTTAAGCATCTCCAACTGAGTTTTGTTATCTTCGATTATTAATACTGTTTTCTTCATGGCGTTCCCCTACATTCTAATTTTGATGGTTTATCATTTGTTTTCATTTTTCACTATTTCAATTCTATATTCTGCCTGAGCGTTCAGGTCTATGCTTCCCATTTCCCTCCTGACTCGATATCACACAGTGTTGTCAGGCAGTAACTGGAGAAGCGCGGGGCATCCAAATCAGACTTATATCTGACTATCGCTCATTATGTACTGTCTGTCAATACCATATCCGACACCCCCTTCATGATAAAAGTTTTCGCTTTCTTTCTATCATTTCGTCGATTTTTTCTATGTAAAGATTCACATCTTTTACATTATCACATCGTTCAATCCTGCCGTCTGGAAAAACACGCTTGGTAATACTTCCGGCGCCCAGCGCTACGATGGTCTGCTTCTCCTCCATAATCAAAATATTATAGATGCCGAATTTTCCTTCTCTGGCATATCCCACATTTTCAAAATTGCCGGACATGTTCTTCTGGCGGTACAGGTAATAGGGAATCATATTCAGCTCTTCCGCTCCCCTTGCCGTGATCTGCATGGTCTCATCTGTGTTGTTCAACATGGAAATACCATTCTCCTCTATCCATTGGCTGAGCCTGGAAGCACGCTTGACCGCTAGGGAATGCACGGTAAGACTGTCTGGATCCAGCTTTTTTATCTGTTCCATGGTATTTTGTACGTCTGCAGCGCTCTCCCCCGGCAGACCCAGTATCAAATCCATGTTGATGTTGGTAAATCCTGCTTCTCTTGCCATCAGAAAGGCTTCCTTTACCTGCGCCACCGTATGTTTCCTCCCGATTAAATCCAGGGTTTCCTGTTTCATTGTCTGGGGATTTACAGATATTCTGGTAACTCCGGCTTCCTTCAACACGTGCAACTTGTCCGGCGTGATGCTGTCAGCACGTCCCGCCTCCACGGTAAACTCTTTCAGATGGGTAAGGTCAAAGCTTTTCTTTATGCTGGCAAAAAGTCTTGTAAGCTCACATGCCTCCAGCGTTGTAGGCGTTCCTCCTCCGATATAAATAGTGTCAAGCACTTTGTCCTTATAAAGCTCCGCTGTAAAAGCAATCTCCTTATCCAGTGCATCCAAATATTCATCTATTCTCTTTTTCCATGAAACGATTGGGAAAGACGTAAAAGAACAGTACAGGCAGGTGGTAGGACAAAATGGAATCCCAATGTATAGGCTGTAACCCTCTTCATAATGCAGGGTTCTAAGCAATTCCCTTTCCCTCTTTGCAATCTGTATTGCCAAATTTCTCTTTTCATCGCTGAGCAGATAGGTTTCCTTCATATATGCCATGATTTCTTCCTCCGTCCTGCCTTCCTCCAGCATGGTCATGGGGATTTTGGTGGGACGTATCCCTGTCAGCGTTCCCCACGGAAGATTCTTTCCCGTATGCTCGGAAAGTGTCTGATATAGAAGCTGTTTCAGCCGATTTTTGACCTCGGGTCTTGGCATATCCTCGGCTATGTCCACTTTTTTTCCACCAAAAGAAGCCGTTGCGCCTTCCCCTGCAATCAGAGTAAGCAAAACAGCTTCCTTGGTAAAATGGATATGTAAATCCGGCAGACCCGGACCTGAACTTTCTTCTTTTTCATTTTCTGTGAACACCTTCACATCCTGCGCAGGATAAAACGCTTTTACCAGCGAGTGGATATCGTATTCAAATCCTGCCTGATTGACGGTGATTCCAATTAAATTTTCTTCTTTCATCTTTGTCATTGTTTCCCCGCTCTTTATTCTACAGTAACTACTTTTGCTAAGTTTCTTGGTTTATCCACATCCAATCCTTTATCAAGCGAAACATAATAAGCAATCAATTGTAAAACCACTGATGCCGGCATCACCATAAATGGGTCCTCCATCACTGGAAGTCTGTAAACACAGCTCCACTGTTCTCCCTCATCCAGCGTTTCACTTGCTTTGATTAAAAGTACAACTCTCGCTCCTCTCGACTGCACTTCTCTGATATTGGATAATTCCTTGCTCTTTAACTTTTCCTGCGTCACAACGGCAACTACCGGCGTATCTTCCGTAATCAGCGCTATCGTGCCGTGCTTCAATTCACCGGAAGCGTATGCCTCCGAATGAATATAGGAAATCTCCTTCAGCTTAAGCGACCCCTCAAGCAAAATGGAATAGTCTAAGCCCCTGCCAATCATAAAGACATCCCGTGCATTCAAAATCGTACCTGATAGGCGGTGAATCTCTTCTCTGGTATCAAGAACGGCTTCCACCACCTCAGGGACCCTCTGCAGCTCACGCATAAATCCCAAAAGTTCGCTATCACTCCAGAGCCCTCTCGCCATCACCATTCTTGCCGTAATTAGATAAAGGACTGCCAACTGGGTGGTATACGCTTTGGTGCTCGCCACTGCGATTTCAGGTCCTGCATTGGTATAAATCACGTACTCACTTGCCCTTGCAATGGACGCCCCCTTCACATTCACGATAGAAATGCTGGGAGAACCACATTTTCTTGCAAATTTAAGAGCTTCCAGCGTGTCGATGGTTTCCCCTGACTGTGAGATTGCAATCACCAGCGTCTCCTTATCCACAACCGGATCATTGTACATAAATTCAGATGCCATGACCACATCCACATGAATGCCGATAATTGCCTGGATCAGACTCTTTCCCACCAGTCCGGCATGCATGGCTGTTCCACAGGCAATCACACAGATTCGTTTACAGTCTGCAAGCACTGCATCTGGTATACCTTCCTCTGTAAAATCAGGTCTTCCATCCTTGATTCTAGGCAAAATCGTCTGCCTTATCATTTCGGGCTGTTCCATAATTTCTTTTTCCATATAAAAAGGATAGCCGCCCTTGCCGCTGCGGCTCACGTCCCAATCAACCTCTAACCATTCAATCTCTGCCCTGTCCCCAGACAAATCAAACATGTCAATTCCATCCGGTGACATGCAGATTACATGAAATTCGGGCACAACAAAATAATCTGTGGTGAAAGGTACAATTGCCGCCACATCGGAGGACAGCATCGCCCCTTCTTTGGTAACTGCCGCCACAATCGGACTAACATTGCGAACCGCAAAAATCTGATCCGGCTGGTCGTCAAACACAATCGCCAGTGCAAAGGTTCCTTTCAGTTTCAGTACAGTTCTGCGGATTGCCGAATAAGGATCCCCTGAATAAAAATGTTCCAACACTGCCGCTACCACTTCGCTGTCCGTTTGAGAAGCAAGCTTTCCCGCAAGATCATATTTTTCCATTAGTTCCCTGTAATTTTCAATGATACCGTTATGGATCAAAGTAACTCTGCCAAACCGATGAGGATGTGCATTTTCGTCGCATACGCCCCCATGAGTAGCCCATCTGGTATGGCCAATTCCGCACTGTCCTTCCAGCTTCTTTTCTGCACACAGATTTCTTAAATCCTTCACCCTTCCCGCACGCTTTACAATCTGTGTGCCTTCCTTGCCTAAAAGTGCAATTCCGGCGCTGTCATACCCTCTGTACTCCAAAAGTTCCAACGCATCCAGCATGATTTGCTCGGCATTTCCTTTTCCAGTATATCCAATAATTCCACACATTTTCGTTTTCCTCATCTTTCTATGTTCTATTCTATGCCGCACCTACGCATAATGCGCTTTTGGCACTTCATTTTTATCTTTCCATGCACTACATGAATCGTCTGCTTTTATGCATCCCATTCTTTATGGCATTCCTCCGCTATACCGTATTTGTTTTGCAGTCACCCGCATATTTGCCGGTATATCTCGCACCGGAGGCGGTACGAAAGAGCACCCGCCGAATTTTCGATCACTCTTTTCCTCGTCAACCTTCTGCCTGCTCTTTTACAGCAGCCCCTTAAGAAGGTCATGGCGCTAGATTAGGGAAACAATGACAGTTTCATTGTTTCTATTTACTTTTCAATGTTCCATATCCAAAAATTATTATACACAAAACGCCTGCGGTTGTAAACCACAGGCATTGTTGTTTTTCTTATCGTTGTTTTTCTTATCGCTGCTATTTTACTTGTATTCTACAAACTCACCATATTCCTGCCAGATGCAGCACACCCATGTTTTGCCCTGATTAAAGATGATTTCTTTTCCATTCTCATCATAGAATTTGGCAGGGGTGGCATCGCCGTTATAGCGCTTCCAGGTTCCCTTGATCACTTTTCCTCCAGTAAATACAATCGCATTACCCTCTCCGTGAACGCCAAAGGCAAGATAATCATGAGAGTCTCTTACCTCACCGTGGCAATACTGAAATACCACATTGGACACCGCCAGCTGTGCGCCGTTCATTTCATCCGTCTGTGCTTTTCCATTTTGGAAACGATAGTACAGACCATCTTGAGCGTTATACTCAAAATAAGGATTGTACGCGCCATAGCCGCCCTTATTTCCGCTCTGACCACCCGGATAACATACGGTTGCACTCTGCTTATCCTGATAGTGTTCCTCTGCTCTTATACCTTCCGCTGAAAAGGTAAATGGAGGCACATACGCCTTATCATAATTCCAATTGTAGCCAAGCCTGTCCACTGCTTTCTTCATGCCATCTATAAACAGATAGCCTGTAAATTCCTTAGCGTATCCCGGACGGCTGACTCTGTCATAAGCCTCACTGGCAGGCTGATTGATTCCCTCCACCGCTGCACTGATATTCTGAACTGTACTGCGGTTAATAAGCTCCTCCACATAAGGTCTTGCAAGTCCCCAGTTACAGTAAATCGCCTCGTAGCCCATAGCAACATACAAAAAATAATCGCGGCTGCTGCGTACAGGACCGATCTTGTCCAAATCATCAAAATCTTCAAACACTGCCATCAATCTGGTGATTCTTCCCTCAACCGGCGCCTCATAAATAATACTTGCCCTAGAAATTCCGTATTGAGGCATTGCCGCAGAATTATTTGGAATCATCACCGCAATGGGACGCCTGTTCACCACATCCTTGCTCTTCCACTCTCCCGTAAGATAGCTCTGCATCCTGCCGTCGATTTCTTTCCGCTGGGAAATGAAGGAAGTGTTCTGGGCAGAAGCTGTAGGCGCCTCCACCACATCCGGCGTCGCCTCTAATTGCTCCTCCTGCACAGGTTCCGGTATTACCTCTTCCTTTTTGCCACATCCGGCAAGCGCCACGCATGCTGCAAGACCAGCTGCTATTGATAATAATCTTATCCTGACCGTCATATTGTTTTCCTTTCCGCTTACGCTGTTTACCTATAAGACGATACAAATCTGTTTTTTGTGACATCTTTTACAAAAAAGGATTATATTTTTTTTCATGCCCTATGGAAGTTGCTTCCCCATGCCCCGGGAAAACCTTTACTTCCTCCGGAAGCGGCAGCAGCTTTTCCCTCACAGAATGCACCAGCGCACTCATGCTGCCTGTGGGCAGATCCGTTCTGCCTACCGATTCCTGAAATAGAGTATCTCCACTTAACAATATTTTATCAGCTTCAAAATAATAACAACAGCTTCCCTTTGTATGCCCCGGCGTTGCTATAAGGCGGCAGGTCATTCCCGCAGCGGAAATTTCCTCTCCGTCCTTTACATAGATATCCGCCTTTACCTCACATGACCTGCCGGCATTTTCAGAATAATTGACCTCTGCCCGCTCGCAGACTTCCTTTTCCTCTTCATAAGCATACACCTTAGCGCCGGAACGTTCCTTCAGCTCTTCCACACCCCAGATATGATCAAAATGACCATGTGTCAAAAGAATTGCCTCCACTGTAAATCCTTTTTCCTGCAGCTTATCATAAATATAGCCGCCCTTGTCTGCCGGGTCAAAAACAATTACCCCGTTCTTACCTTCTTCATACACGAAATAACAGTTTGTCTGACACACACCCAGCACGATTCTTCCAATCTTTAATTCTGCCACTTTCTGCACCTCCTTATCCTGTTGTTCTTTCTATATCTACCACACTTTCTATGGATCTGATCTTGTCAATAATGCGGTTCAGTTCCTCCCTGTTGCTAATTTCAAAAGAGGTTGCCATGGTTGCAAACCCCTGCTTGTTGACCCTTGTGTTCATGGCAAGAATATCGATATTCTTTTCTGTCAACGCACGGGACACGTCTGCCAAAAGCCCGTTCCTGTTATTGGCATAGATATTGATTTCTGCCAGATACTTCTCATTGGACACTTCATCCGGCATTCCCTCCCAATCTGCATCGATCAGTCTTTCTCTTTCTAACTCAGGCAGGTTGATTACGTTGATACAGTCCGTCCGGTGAATGGAAACGCCTCTGCCTCTGGTCACAAAGCCAATGATTTCATCTCCAGGCACAGGAGAACAACATTTAGAAAACCGCACTGCCACATCATGGATACCCCTTACGACGATCCCGCCCTTTGCCCTCATTTGGGCATATCTTTGGGGCGAATCATTTTCCGCAATGGAAGAAAGAACCTCTTCATTGGTCAGCTTCTTTTTATGCTCCTTCGTGTAGAGCTCCATCATCTTGTTGATAATCTGCCCCTCTTTTAATCCTCCATGTCCTACTGCGGCAAGAACAGAGTCCCAGTCGCGAAATCCGTACTTGCGCATAATGCCTTCCATATATTCAGGCTTCATGATATCCGGCATGTTGATTGCCTTTGCCTTGCAGTAAGCGTTTAAAAGATCTTTGCCTTTAATAATATTTTCTTCTTTGAATTCATTTTTAAACCATTGATTGATTTTATTGTGGGCTTGCGTGCTCTTTACCACATTCAGCCAGTCTCTGCTGGGTCCCTTTGAATTTTGGGAAGTCAAAATCTCAATCCGGTCGCCATTTCTGATTTCATAATCTATGGTCACCAGCTTGCCGTTCACCCTTGCCCCAATCATCTTGTTTCCCACAGCGCTGTGAATGCTGTATGCAAAATCAATGGGAGTAGACCCTGCTGGAAGATTCTTTACCTCGCCTGTAGGTGTAAAACAGTAAACACTGTCGGAGAACAGATCCAAATCGCTCTTAAGCAGGTTCATAAATTCCTTATTGTCAGACATATCTCTCTGCCATTCCAGAATCTGCCTGAGCCAGGAGAGTTTCTCTTCCTCTGAATCTTCTATCTTTTTGCCGTCTGAGGCTACCTTATACTTCCAGTGGGCTGCGATACCGTACTCTGCCGCCTTGTGCATTTCATAGGTACGGATTTGTATCTCAAAAGGCTGACCGCTGTTGCCGATTAGCGTCGTATGGAGAGACTGATACATATTTGCCTTGGGCATGGCGATATAGTCCTTAAACCGCCCAGGTATGGGCTTATACATCTCATGGATGACCCCAAGAGCAGCATAACAATCCTTCACCGTATCCACAATAATGCGGACTGCAAACAGATCGTAAATCTGGTCGATGGTCTTACTTTGGTTCTTCATTTTCTTATAAATGCTGAAAAAGTGCTTCACACGACCATCGATCTGGGCTTTGATGCCTGCATGTTTGATATGCTCGCTCACTTCATCTACAATATTCTGAATATATTTTTCCCGGACGCTCTTGCGCACGGCAATCTTATCCACAAGATCGTAATAAGCTTCCGGCTCCAGATATTTTAACGACAGATCATCCAGTTCCACCTTGATTTTAGAGATTCCCAGCCTCTGGGCTATGGGCGCATAAATCTCCATGGTCTCACGGGCGATCCGCTGCTGGCTTTCCACGCTTTTATATTTCAAGGTGCGCATGTTGTGCAGCCGGTCTGCCAGCTTGATGATGATTACTCTGATGTCCTTTGCCATGGCAAGAAACATCTTGCGGAGATTTTCTGCCTGCATATCCACCCGGTCCAGCGTCTTATTGCCGTTTTCATTCATGAAGTTAAGCTGCTCTAACTTCGTCACCCCGTCTACCAGAAGGGCAACGTCGCTTCCGAACTGTTCGCTTATCTCCTCCTCTGTCATAATCGTATCTTCGATCACATCATGCAAAAGTCCTGCTGCTATGGTTTCTTTGTCCATTTCCAGATCTGCAAGTACGATTGCTACACACAAAGGATGGATAATATAGGGCTCACCGGATTTTCTCACCTGATTTTCATGGGCTTTCGCCGCCAGATGATATGCCTTTTCTATTAAAGTAGTATCATCCGAAGGATGATATTTCTGGACATGCAAAATCAAGTCCCTGTATAATTGCTCAGGACTTTGAAATTCCTGAATGGCTTCAATCCTGCCATCGTCAAAAACAACTTCTTTTTTTGTTTGATTCGTATCTTTTTCTTCTGTCATACTCTCACATCCTCAGATACATACAGTATATGCTACTATACATAGTTTAAAATATTATATATTTTTTTATAAATTTCGTCAACGCAAGTACCTTCCAAGCAAAAATGCTGCGCTTCGCGAGCCGTCGTTTGCATGAAAAACAGGTATGCCATTTATTATAGCATACCTGTCTGTAAATACGAATTATTTTTTTATATCTTTATCTTACATCATGCCGCCCATTCCTGCGCCGCCTGCTGGCATTGCAGGTACATCTTCTTTAATGTTTGCCACAACAGATTCTGTTGTAAGCAGAGTGGATGCAACACTTGTAGCATTCTGAAGAGCGCTTCTTGTAACCTTTGCAGGGTCAAGAATGCCTGCGGTCACCATATCTACATATTCTTCCTTCAAAGCGTCAAATCCAACCCCTGTTTCGGATTCGCTTACTTTATTGATGATCACGCTGCCTTCCAGACCAGCATTTGCCACGATGTGGTATAAAGGAGCTTCCAATGCTTTCAAGACAATCTGTGCGCCGGTCTTCTCGTCACCTTCCATGGTATCTGCCAGTTTTGCAACTTCCTTTGCTGCGTGGATATAAGCCGCGCCGCCGCCGCAGATAATGCCTTCATCCACTGCCGCTCTGGTAGCAGCAAGAGCATCTTCAAGGCGCAGCTTTGCTTCTTTCATTTCGGTTTCAGTAGCAGCGCCTACACGGATGACAGCTACGCCGCCTGCCAGTTTTGCAAGTCTTTCCTGTAATTTTTCTCTATCGAAATCAGAAGTAGTCTCCTCAATCTGTCCCTTAATCTGATTGATTCTTGCTGCAATTGCTGCCTTATCGCCTTCACCGTCAACGATAACTGTGTTTTCCTTCTGAACCTTAACGGATTTTGCACGTCCTAACTGATCCATGGTGGTCTCCTTCAAGTCAAGACCAAGTTCTTCGCTGATGACCTGACCGCCTGTGAGGATGGCAATGTCTTCCAGCATCGCTTTTCTTCTGTCGCCGTAGCCGGGCGCCTTAACTGCTACTACATTGAAAGTTCCGCGCAGTTTGTTTACGATCAAAGTGGTAAGCGCTTCACCTTCCACGTCCTCAGCAATGATAAGAAGCTTTGCGCCTGATTGTACGATCTGCTCCAACAAAGGCAGGATTTCCTGAATATTGGAAATCTTCTTATCTGTAATCAAAATATAAGGATTTTCCAGAACTGCTTCCATTTTATCCATGTCTGTAGCCATGTATGCGGAAATATAGCCTCTGTCAAACTGCATACCTTCTACCAGGTCAAGTTCTGTCTGCATGGTCTTACTTTCTTCAATGGTAATGACACCGTCCCCGGAAACCTTTTCCATAGCGTCTGCAACCAGCTGTCCTACTTCGTCGTCGCCTGCGGAGATAGCTGCAACTCTTGCAATGTGCTCTTTGCCTTTTACCTTAGAACTCATCTTTGCAATTGCGTCAACGGCTGTATCAGTAGCTTTTTTCATACCTTTTCTCAAGATAATCGGGTTAGCGCCTGCTGCCAGGTTCTTCATTCCGGCATTTACCATTGCCTGTGCAAGAACGGTCGCTGTTGTAGTGCCGTCACCAGCCACATCGTTTGTCTTGGTTGCAACTTCTTTGACTAACTGTGCCCCCATATTTTCAAAAGCGTCTTCCAGTTCGATTTCCTTTGCGATGGTAACACCGTCATTTGTGATAAGGGGTGCGCCAAAAGACTTATCCAGTACTACGTTTCTTCCTTTCGGTCCTAATGTCACTCTCACTGTATCTGCCAGCTGGTTTACACCTGCTTCAAGCGCTGCACGGGCTTCTGCTCCGTATTTAATTTCCTTTGCCATTGTTTTTTCCTCCTGATTTTCTTATTTCTGATTACTGAATCACTGCCAGAATGTCGCTCTGTTTTACGATAATGTATTCTTCATCTTCAATCTTCACATCTGTTCCGGCATATTTGGAATAGATGACCTGATCGCCCACCTTTACTTCCATCTTAATTTCCTTGCCGTCAACCACACCGCCGGGACCTACTGCAACGACTTCTGCCTGCTGCGGTTTTTCCTTGTTCTGTCCAGGTAAAACGATACCTGACTTCGTAGTCTCTTCTGCTACTAACTGCTTTAATACAACTCTGTCTGCTAATGGTACTAACTTCATTTTGACTGCCTCCTTTATTTTCGTTTGAATCTTTTCTTTCGCTTTCATTTCCTTGTTAGCACTCATTTATATCGAGTGCTAATTGCTAAAACATATATTAGTTTTATATGCTTTCCTTTGCAAACGGTATTACAAGTTCATTTTTCATACTTTTTATACTTATACTCTATTATTCTCATTTTTTCTCTTAATATCTCCCTTTTACTTTATCAGGATGATTTAATAAATAGTTTAGAATTATAAAAAACGTACCGCAGCTTGTGCTGCGGCACGCTTCACTTTATACAAGTTTAAGTATTTATTCCTTTTTTAAGTCTCTCACGATATCCCGGCGCATTCTTGACATCAAATTTGTTGTTGAACATCTCATATTCTGCGTCTGAAAGACGGTCTTCTAATAATTCCTCAATGTTTGTCTTATATACGATTCCCACAGCCACCGATGGAGCCAGGCGGGCATCCTCATAGGAATTGCATCTGTCTTGTATGCGTGCAGCAAATGCTTCCGCCTCTCCATCCCCCGCCATAGGGATTAAAACGCCGAACACATCACCGTCAACTCTTCCTGTGACAAAATATGGCTTTGCTTCCTCCTTCAGGATATCTGCTACAATCTTAATCAGACGGTCACTCTCTTCATCTCCGAAGTGATCATTAGCAAATTTCCAATCATTGATATTTACGTTGATAACTGCCACCGGCACCACTTCTGACCGATCTATGATTTTCATCCGGCTTTCAAAATAAATTTTGTTATAGACCCCGGTCAAAATATCTTCCCTTTCATCTTGGGAAATCTTATGCTTTTTATCCGCAAGCTGGTTCTCCAGCTCTTCCATGTAAATGCTGCCTTCCCTGTGAAGATATACTTCTTCTCCAAGTCTTTCTAGGAGCGTCACCGTACCGTCCACCATTTCCCCAATCAAACGTTCATCCCTATTCTTCGATAGCTCTTTTATGTATAAATGTCCAATGGTTCTATTCTGTACGCGTATCTTTCTTCCTGGCTCCTGCTCCACCTGGGGATGAAAACCCAGAAATCCATCTCCCACCACGATTTCCTTTTCTCCGTGACGATCTATCAGCAACACATTGATTTCCAGAAGATCTGCCAGATTGATTAGATATTTTTTGATCATTTCCATATCATACAAATTCGATAAGGAATAATTTCTGATATTGTCTTTGATTCTCTTCTCGTAAGGTATTGCCTCGTAGCCCATAGTAATCTCTCCCAGATTTTTTTCCTTCTCTGCCCCCAAAGAAGCTTGGTATAAGTATACCTTTTTCACAGCGGTTTATCAAGCTTTTCCGGCGGTTCTGCCAGCTTATTTTTCTGGTATGTGAGGTTCTCGTTCAGACGGCAGTATTCTCCTGTTTTACTGTAGGAGTCCATCAAATGTGTATCTGCCATGGCGGCAGTACGAAGATCCGGCGATTTTCTTCTTGTGCCTTTTCCCTGCTTTTGGTCATAGGGCTCCTGTCCTTCCCGATTTCCCGTGGAACGACCTTTAGGATCGGACAGAGTTCCAAAGTCACGATTCCTGCCAAAATGTTTGAATGCGGATTTAATATGAACTTTTATCTTTTCCTTTACGCTTCCCCACCTACCTGCGATGCGGTCAGAAACTGCGGCTTGAAATGCAGATGCTGCTTCTGCAATATGGCTGTGGAGCAAACCTTTCTGTCCCGCAGCAGGTGCTTCCTTTATCCTTTCCGGTTCTTCCTGCCCCATAGAATCCCAGATTCCCTTCAGCATGCCCAATCCTTTTTTCATCGGAGTCTTCTGTCTGCCCGTGCCGGCATTATATTCAAAAAACACATCCTGCTGTGTTTTATGCTCCGTGCCTTTGTCCTGCTGCACAGTCTCCTTCCTTATGCCAAAATCTCCCCCATCATGTTTCTTGTGCTCTTCTTCATGCAGGCACTTGGTGATATGATGGGTATGGGAATTGTGATATTCCCTGCCTGAAAAATTGCTAAAATCATTTCTTATCTGCATACTGCTCTCCTAGTATCTACTCGACCACGGTCAGATAACTGCTGACCGCATAAACCGTCTGACCATTATAATCAAGCTGTGACCAGCCATTATCACCCACAGCAATTCTGGTAAGCACTTCTCCGTTATGCAAAAGCCCCACCACAGTGTCTGAATTGACGGTACTCGGTTCCGTCCTTAAATTGGTCTCCATTTTAGCCGTCACTGACTCATTTACCGGTGTATAAACCGGTCCCTGGGGCGGCGCTTGCTGTCCGGTATCCTCCATATTGGTGGTGAGATAGCTGGTAACTGCATACAGGGTCTGCCCATTATAAATGACTCTGGACCAGCCATTATGCCCAACGCCCGTCCTTGTTGCTGTATCCCCATGCACCAATTTGCCCACAATAGAGGTATCGTTCAAGGTACTGGGTTCCGAACGCAGATTGGTCTCCTGCTTAGCCGTCACCGTCTCATTGACCTCTGTAAAAATAATGCCCACCTCAGGATTTGCCTCCACCACTTCCGCAGGTGTTTCATCCTTTGCTTCCGCTTCCTTTGTATAGCCAAAATAAGCAATGTTAACATCCGTCTTTTTGGGTATGCCCGCCACCGTTCCCTGACTGGTATACTGCCACATAGCATGGGCTCCTGTATAACTTGAGGCGCCTGTTGCCGGGTATGGCTGGTCCGGATACTGTGCCACCCATATTTTGTATTTACCGGCAAGCGTCTGGGTATCCCATTTGGCGCTGCCCTCAAGTTCTCCCTTTGCAGCGTAAAACATGGGTGTGTAACCTGCCGCCTGAATCTCGTCCAAAAAAGCGCATGCAAGGCTCGTCCTCACCCCTGCATCCAGCCCGTACTGCCTGCTGTCCGGTGATTCAAAATCCTCACAATTATAAGCAACCGGATAAGTAATCTTATATTTTGCAATAATCTCCCTTGTAAATGCTGCTTCCTGTTTTGCCTCCTCCTGGGTAACTGCAGAAGAGAAAAAGTATGCCCCAAGCTTGATTCCCACCGCCTGCGCTTCCTGCATATTGTATCTTGCTGTGGGATCTTCAAATAGCTCTCCTGTGGATTTTGCCCTGTATCCTACCCGGATCATAGCAAACTCCACGCCTGCTTCTTTCACCTGCGCCCAATCGATGGTCCCTTGATATTTGGAGACATCGATTCCCATGGTAGTGCTGCCAGTTTCGTCCTTGTTAATGGCGGATACCGTGACCTCCGCACCGTTTGCTTCCGTTCCAGCTGCCCCGTCTGCCTGGGGATCTTGATCATCATCCAGTGCACCTACCTGAATCTCTTCCTGCATTTCCAATTCCGCAGGCACATCGGGCATCTCTTCTGGCTCGCTGCTTGCTGCCGACTGTCCGTCAGAAGCTTCTTCCTGTGCCGGAACAGTACCCGCTTCCTCATCACTGTGCGGCTGCTGTTCCATACTTTCAAGATTCATCTGTGCCTGCACAGCTTCTCTTTCTTTCCTGCTGTCTTGAAAGACAATGACAAAAACAATAATTAAAGCAGCAATGATACAAACGCCGCCTATCGCCAATAAGAGTATGATTTTCTTATCACTGCCGGCAGAAAATCCTTCCCTCCGCTCTATATCCTCCTCAAAATCTGCACCTTCCTCCTCATCATGATTAAAATCATGAAAATCAGATTCCTTCGTGTGATGTTGCTTATTTTTTAATGTTTTTTCCATATCTTTGTTCCTTATCTATTGCATCTTACCTTCACGCCTCAAATTGACAGCATGAGAACTAACCAGTATAATAACAACGGATGCCTCGCTTTGCAGGTCATCCCTATATTAACAAATTCATTATAACATCTACAAGGGAGAAAACAAATGAAATCGAGAGAAAAATTTGGCAGCCGTCTTGGGTTTATACTGGTATCCGCCGGCTGTGCAGTGGGTCTTGGAAATGTATGGAAGTTTCCCTATATGACAGGGAGATATGGGGGCGCCGCATTTATTATCATTTATCTGATTTTTCTAATCTTAATGGGCTGGCCCATTATGGTCTGTGAATTTTCTGTGGGGCGTGGCAGCCAGAAAAGCTGTGCCACATCTTTCAAAGTCTTGGAACCGGAAGGAACCAAGTGGCATCATTACGGCTGGTTCGGAATGGCAGGCAATTACCTGCTTATGATGTTCTATACTATGGTTGCTGGCTGGATGATGTATTACTGCTTCCGCTGCGCAAAAGGAGATTTTAGTTCTCCGTCCATGGACGCGCAAGTCGTGGTGAATCGTTTTAACGAGATGCTCTCTTCCCCTGAAATCCTTACCTTATGGATGTTCCTTACCGTTCTCCTTGCTTTTGGCGTATGTTCCTTCGGTGTGCAAAAAGGAGTGGAACGAATCACCAAGATTATGATGACCGCACTTCTTGCCCTCATCGTAATTCTTGCTGTTCATTCTGTGCGTCTTCCCGGCGCCATAGAAGGTGTAAAATTTTACTTAATACCTGATTTCCAGAAGATGAAAGAAGTAGGAATTGGCAATGTGATTTTTGGCGCAATGTCTCAGGCGTTCTTCACATTAAGCCTAGGCATCGGCGCAATGGCAATCTTTGGAAGTTATCTGGACAAAAACCGTTCTCTTGCAGGCGAAGCGGCAAGTATTGGAATATTGGATACCTTCGTGGCTTTAATGGCGGGCATGATCATCATCCCTGCTTGTTTTTCATTTGAAATAGAGCCTGATGCAGGACCGTCGCTGATATTTATCACTCTTCCGCAGATTTTTAATCAGATGACAGGAGGGCGGATATGGGGCACCTTATTTTTCCTATTTTTGTCATTTGCAGCATTGTCCACCGTTATTGCTGTATTTGAAAATATTATTTCCTTTGCTATCGATTTGTTTGGTGTCTCCCGTACTAAGGCAGTGCTCATCAATATTGTGCTGGTCAGCCTTCTATCTATGCCGGCAGTGCTTGGCTTTAACGTGCTTTCCAGTATCCAGCCCTTAGGCGCTGGGACCGGCATCATGGATTTGGAAGATTTTCTGGTTTCAAACAACCTGCTTCCTTTAGGCTCGCTTGTTTACCTAATGTTCTGCACACAAAATCGGGGATGGGGATGGAATCATTTTATTAAAGAAGCCAACTCCGGCAGCGGAAAAAAATTCCCACTGTTCATACGAGGATATATGACCTATGGAATTCCTCTTCTTATCGTAGTAATCTATCTGAAAGGGTACTGGGATATGTTTGCCCCACAAGCAACGGCGGCAAATAATCCTTTGATGTTGGCAGGGTGGATGTTTATTGCAATTGCATTTCTCGCTCTGATTGGCTGGTTCGCTTTCGGCGGAAAACGCAAAGGCAAATAACAAAATCCCCCACCACTCCAAACCGGCGGCGGGGGATTTTCTTCTTATATTGTTCATTAAATGTCTGCTATACAGCCTTGGCTCATTGCTCTCGTAAATTAATCTACTTCAACCAATTCATATTCACGGGAACCAAATCCTAATTCTGCAGCCGCCTCAACTGTATGCACCCCGTTTCGCGATTCAATACGTTCAATCAGATGATCCCGTCCAGGGTCGTCCGCTGCATAAACCAGATCCAGACAAGCCTGATCGATGGCAATTGGATCTTCTGAAATCAATATACCAATGTCTTTCATGCAGGGATCTTCCGCAACTGCGCAGCAGTCACAATCCACCGACATATTTTTCATGACATTGATATAAACTGCATTGCCATGGAAATATTCCACCACCGAAGAAGCAGCATCCGCCATAGATTCAAGGAAGGAATCATGGTCGGAAGTCCAGAATGCCTCTGTGTCACCTACGCCGTGAATATATGCCTTGCCATAAGAAGATGCCACACCGATCGACAACTGTTTAATAGCGCCGCCGAAACCGCCCATGGGATGTCCCTTAAAATGAGACAGTATCAGCATAGAATCATATTTTTCAATATTCTTTCCTACGAAGTTCTTCTGAATCTTCCTGCCCTTTGGAATTGCAAGTTCCTTATCCGGTCCCTCCGCATCGAGCAGATCAACCTCAAAATACTTGCTCCATCCGTGCTCTTCCATCGTCTTCAAATGTTTCTCCGTAGTATCCCGGGTCCCCTCATAAGCCGTGTTGCACTCCACCACTGTACCTCCGATATGGTCAATGACAGGTTTCCAGAATTCTGGCTTTAAAAAGTTCTGGTTGCCCGTTTCACCGGAATGCAGTTTGATTGCCACTTTCCCTGGAAGCTGTTTCCCGAGAGTCTTATAGAGTTCCAGTACTTTTTCTGGTGTGATGGTTCTGGAAAAATAAACTTTCGCTTTCATTTTGATCCTCCTGTCGTGTTTTTATAATTTAAATATATCATCAAATGCCTTCCTATGTACACTTCTTTTTCTATCCATGCTTTTCTTTTTGTGTATTTGATTCACCAGCCATTCTCCTAAATAGCTGCAGATGATGCCCGTCGCCGCACCTGCCAGAACATCCGTGGGATAATGTACGCCCACATACAGGCGGGAAAATGAGATAAGGATGGCAAGAATCAATATTGGTACGCCATATTTCTTCGGTAATTTCCGGTATAAGACACAGGCACTGGCAAAGGAACTGCCTGTATGACCAGAGGGAAATGAAAATTCTGAAGGTTTCTTTATGATGGGAATCAACCCTTCTATTGCATTGTAAGGCCTGACTCGTGCCACCAAATTTTTAAGCAGGATATTATTGATCAGCAGCGAAAAAAGCAGAGCACATGCGCTCATCCACCCTATTTTTCTTGTCTTTTCTGGAATCAGCAGAAGAATGGTCAGTATAATCCATAAAATACCTGCATTGCCCAGCGTTGTAATCAACTTCATGATGGGGTCCAGAACAGCATTCCGCACCGCCTCCTGAAGAAACATGAGTATCGCACCATCCATATGTATCAGTGCTTCCATAGTACCTCCTGTAAAAATTATCTTTTGATTATAATTATGTGTCAGCTAACACTTTAACGCCGCAAAATATAAAGTTTCTGCGGCGTCCTCATTCTTGTATGATCTTTTTGTAATATACACTATTTTCCTTTCTCATCATCATCTGACAACATTTCAATCAATCCATTCAATAAATTTTGTGCAGTCACTTTTCCCATGACCAGATTAGCCACTTCTTCAACTTTTATATTATTTGTTTTTCCATCTTCTCCAATTTCTGGAATCTGCTGAACAAAACTAATAACAAGTTCTTCCTTTTCCTGATTCATTGCACATGAAAATCCATTTGTAAATTGTAACATAGTACTACCTCCATCACATTTCTAATCTATCTTCAAAACTAAAAAACTTACAATTGCTCTTGTTTTCCATCAGTTTACTTCTTGATATATATTTATTGACTTCAGAAGTCTTTCCAATAAATTTTTTTTGTTCAGATACTACATATGAAATTTCCGTGTTTTGAATACACTTTACTTGAGAAGTTCTCCTATTTACTTCCAAGTTTACACTTAATTCCATATCAAGCTTTTCCGCAATTTCTACAAGTGATTTTATGGAAAAATTGTAATCTCCACCTTCCCATTTTGATACCATTCCTTGGCTGACTCCAGCATAAACTGCAAATTCTTTTTGCGTCATATTCAATTCTACTCTTTTTTTTACGATTGAAGCCGAAATAGTTCCCAAAATTTTTGAAGAGTTAATATCTGATACCGTAATATCATTTTCAAACAATTCTAACAAATCACCCAATCCAAGAGAATCATGATTAAATTTATTATTCACATTCACACCTCTTCCTCTACATCTCACGATACCGTTTTGCCAATACCTCTTTCCATTGCGTATAATCAGAAGCCCTTTTTCCCTGACGTTCATAAAATGCTGCCAAAAAAATTGGATTATTTTTTTCATCAAAAGTCATAAGTAATCGAAAATTAAAGTTTTTACCTGATAAATGCAGAGAGTAGTATTCATCTTCCAAATATTTAATTATCTCATTTCCATCTGCCTTATATACCTGATTTTTAAACATTTTTACAAAGTTTAATTGTTTTATAAGCAACGAAAAAATTTCTTTCTCATTTCCACTTGCATTATGCAATAATTCCTTAAATTCCTTCATAAAGAAAGGATGGAAGCGAAAACCTTGTTGTAAATATTCTTCTAAGTTCTTTGCCAAAACTTTTAAAGCCTCTTTTTTATTCATCCGACGCTTAGTGTTTTCATTATATTACTTATAAGTAATACTTTCAACCACTTTTCCTCCCCCTTTACTTTTCTGCTTCTTTATTAATATTTTAACATATTTCTATTCTACTAACAATCAAGTTATAATTGTTTTTTCACTTATATTTTTTCCGTTGATATATCAAAAGTTATGTAAACTGTTCCGCCAGCAAGTCAGCATATCTTATCGTTTCAAGTCTCTGCACTCTGCAAAAAATCAGCAATTTCACTTACAGAATTGATGAAAATCAACGGACTGCGACATGGATGCCTCCTAAACTCCGCCCGTTCATCTTAAAACACCTATATCTAATTCTGTTAGTGAAATCTGATAATTGTGATGTCATTTCTGCCTGAAGCTATATGAGGGAATATTTAGAGGCATATGCCCTGAATTTTTGCTGAAACTCCTCACTGTCATTTCTTATACTGCGAAGCGATTCATGGATATTCATATTATGATGCATCATGTCAATGACACATCCGGCAATATTGGAGCAGTGATCAGATGTGCGCTCTAAATTTGTAAGCAAATCCGACCATACAAAACCTACATCAATGGAACAGACTCCCTTCTGCAAACGCAGGATGTGGCGTGTGCGCAGTTGTTCCTTCAGCTGGTCGATCACCTGTTCCAGCGGTTCTACCATAAATGCTGTTTTTGGATCGTTTGACAAAAACGCTGTGAGCGTCAGATCTAAAATTTCGCCTACCGCCGAAGCAATGATTTGAAGTTCAGATACCGCCGCCGCTGTGAATGCCAGTCCTTTCCCTTCAAGCTCTTCTGCCGACTCCAAAATATTCACCGCATGATCAGAAATTCTCTCAAAATCCCCAATTATCTTCAAAAGGCTTGCCGCTTCCCCACTGTCAGATTCACTGATTGGTTTCGCGCTCAATTTTACCAGATAAGTTCCCAAAATATCCTCGTAATAGTCCGTTTTTTCTTCCTTTTCCCGAATGGATGTCCTAAGTTCAGGAGAATCGTTATGCTGCAAACAGGTCATGCTGTCTTTTAAGGCGCTCACCGCAGTCTTTGCCATATCAGCTGCCACCTTATGGCAGCGTTCCAGCGCAATAGGAGGAGTGGCAAGTAAACGTTCATCCAATTCCGATTGCATTTCCGGCTCTGCCGCGTCCGGCACAAGCCACTTTACCAGCTTCTCAAGTCCTCCGGACAGAGGCAGCATGAGAATTGTACAAAGAATATTAAAAACAGAATGTGCCACGGCAATGCCAAACAGTGAAGCAGATTTATCTAAAAATAAAGGATTTAAAATTACCTTTATCAGCCCAAAGACCGTAATCCAGGCTGCCGTTCCGATTACATTAAACGACAAATGCAGCAATGCCGCACGCTTTGCGTTTTTATTTGCTCCCGCCGAAGAAATCATGGCTGTGACACACGTCCCTATATTTTGTCCCATAATAATAGGAATCGCTGCACCGTACGAAACCCGCCCGGTAACAGCTAATGCCTGCAAAATACCCACAGATGCAGAACTAGACTGGATAATTGCCGTAAGAACCGCTCCTGCCAGTACGCCAAGAACCGGATTTTGAAACATGAGAAAAAGATTCTGAAACTCTGGGACACTGCCAAGACCAGAAACAGCTCCTGACATAGACTCCATGCCGAACATCAATGTAGCAAACCCCAAAAAAATCATGCCGGTATCTTTCTTCGTGCTGTTTTTGCAGAACATATAAAAAATGATACCAATCAGAGCCAAAACCGGCGCAAAAGAAGACGGCTTTAAAAGGCTCACAAAAACATTGCTGCTGTCAATCCCCGCAAGACTAAGCATCCATGCCGTCACCGTGGTACCGATATTCGCTCCCATAATCACATTGATCGCCTGTCTTAATGTCATGAGACCGGAATTTACAAATCCTACCACCATGACGGTCGCCGCCGAAGAACTTTGAATCACCGCCGTGATGCCCAGCCCAGTCAAAAGACCCGCGGCTTTGTTTGTAGTAAACTTACCAAGCAGTGACCGCAGATTCCCTCCGGCACGACGCTCTAATGCCTGCCCCATGATATTCATGCCAAACAGAAACAGACTTAAACCGCCGGCTAGTGTGAGTACATTGAAAATATCCATAAATCTATTATCCTTTCTACTGCAATATGTTTATGGATATTATTTTATCAAATATACATCAAATCTATTATCAGAGTTTTGTAAAATTCTTGTAAACTGGAAAACTAACCTTTATTGTGGTGCCTTCTTTTGCAGCACTGTACAATTCAATCTCTGCATCGTGCAGCTTTGCGGCATGTTTGACAATAGACAGCCCTAATCCTGTGCCGCCTATTTCTTTGGAATGACTTTTATCGACCCGGTAAAACCGTTCAAAAATGCGCTCCTGATGTTCCGCCAAAATCCCGATGCCAGTATCCGCAACGGAAAGAATGACATTATTTTTTTCACCTTTCACAGATACAGAAACCGAACCTCCCTTGTGATTATATTTAACCGCATTATCACAAAGGTTGAAGACAATGCTTTGCAAAAGCTGCCTGACACCATAAACAATAGCGGTTTCTCCGCAAAAATTTATTTGAATGCCGGCGGTTTCTGCCTCTGGCAAAAGAGTCTGTACCGTTTCACCCGCCACCAAAGAAAGGTCAATCTCCTCCCACTTCATGCCATCCACGCCTTCGTCCAGATGAGACAGTCTAATGATATCTTCAACCAAGTGAATCAGCCGCTGCGCCTCCGCATATATCCGCTTTGAAAATTCAGGAATATCCTCCTGTTTTACCATACCGCCTGCAATCAGTTCCGCACTGCCGGAAATGGTATGAAGCGGTGTTTTCAGTTCATGGGACACATTTGCTGTAAACTCGCGGCGCATTCGTTCTGCCTTTTCCTTTTCCGTCACATCCAGCATCAACAGAACAATTCCAGAAACCAGATTTTCTGATAAAACAGGGCTTACATCAAGCTGGTATGTTCCATCCCCAAATTCCATCAGCATTTCGGCACGTTTTCCATCACTGGCTTTTTGTAATAGCTCCTGCAGTTCCAAACTACGATTAACCGAAAATAAATACTTTCCTACACAGGAACGTGCCGCACCAAAGAGGCGCATAGCCGCAGGATTCATGCTTAAAATAATCTTTTTTTCATTAAGAAGGACAATTCCTTCCGCCATTCCTGTAGTGACAGCGTCAAACTCAATTTGTTTCTGTTTCAATTCTTCCCCCTGCTTTCGGATCTGACACTGCTGTGCCGCGATCCTCTTTAGCAAAGGCTTCAATTCGTCATATTCATCATTGCTCAACGGTTCATCTAAATTTAACGCATTGAGCGGCTCTACGATTCCCTTAGCCAGGCGGAATGCCAATACCAACGACATCCCCAACGCTGCCACGAAAATCATGCAAATGGGCTGCATCATCCCAAGAATCAATGTCAGCGGCGTATTCCTCGTTATAGAAAGACGCAGTATGGTTCCGTCCGGTAAACGATGGGCACAATAGACCGCACGTTCCAACAAAGTAATAGAATAACGTGAACTTTCACCAGTCCCTTCTGAAAGCGCCTGTCTGATTTCTTCCCGCTCCATATGATTCTCCATCTCAGCAAAGTCCGATTTACTGTCATACAGAACGGTACCGTCTGTATCAATCCAGGTAATGCGGTAGTCTGTCACGTCAAGTCCTTCAAAATATTTCATCCCCTCATTGGCTGCGCCCTGAGCGGCAAGATTGGTCTGCATCTCTAGCTGACTGCGCTGGACATTTGAAAAATAGTCGTAAAGCACTCCCATAAACAACCCTATGGAAGAAAGAAAAACACTAAGGGCAACGATACAGATTGACCTGAAAATACGTTTCGTCATATCTTATCCCCCATACGATATCCTACACCTCGAACGGTCTCAATATACGCTCCGCAAACGCCAAGTTTCGAACGCAGCGTGCCTATATGCACATCCACTGTACGCGTTTCTCCTATATAGGCAGCGCCCCAAACGCTTTGCAGCAGTTGGTCCCGTGTAAATACCCTGCCCAAATTATCCATCAAGATCCTAAGCAGCTCATATTCCTTTAGTGTGAGCACAATCCGTTCTCCTCCTGTGGAAACCGTATGCTCTCCAACGTTTAATTGAAGCCGCCCTACCTGTAGAATCTGTGTATCTTCTTTTGGTCTGCTTCGGCGCAGCACCGCTTTTACGCGGGATACCATTTCCATCATTCCAAAAGGCTTTACAAGATAGTCATCAGCACCCAAATCAAGACCAATCACCTTATCATATTCCGTTCCTTTTGCTGTCGCCATGATTACAGGAATCTCTGCGGTAGCTGCCGCGCTGCGCAGCCGGTTCAGTATGGCAATGCCATCCTCACCAGGCAGCATAATGTCAAGCATGACAAGTTCCGGCATTTCTTTCTCCAGTGCACAAAAAAAGTCTGTGCCATCAACAAAGCCTTTTGCCTCAAATCCAACAGAATTCAAAGTATATATCATTAAATCACGAACACCATTATCATCTTCTACACAAAAAATCATTTTTATATCCATTCCTTTCGCGC
>BLLW01000010.1 GCA_011959285.1 Lachnospiraceae bacterium
TTGTCCGCCGGAAAGCTGGCTGGGATAAGCGTCTGCTTTCTCGCTGAGCCCTACCCTTGCAAGCAGCTTCAGCGCATTCTCACTTGCCTCTTCCTTCCCCATCAGTTTCAGTTTCACAGGCGCCAGCGTAATATTGTCCATGATGGAAAGGTTATTGAACAGGTTGAAGTTCTGGAATACCATCCCCATATGCTCTCTGATTTTGTCAATATTGACCTTCGGGTTCGTGATCAACTGACCGTCAAACCAGATTTCACCGCTTGTAGGCGTTTCCAGAAGATTCAGGCAGCGCAAAAAAGTACTTTTGCCTGAACCGGAGGGACCCACGATAACGATCTTTTCTCCCTGATGGATATGATAGCTCACTCCGCGCAGTACATGATTATGCTCAAATTTTTTATGCAGGTCTTTAACGATTATCACTCTTACGCAGCCTCCTCTCCAGTCTGTCCAGTAAAATGGTCAGTATTTTAATAATGATAAAGTAGATAACAGCGGCACCGATCAGCGGCATAAACGCCTCATAGGTTCTCGATGAAATCTGGTTCGCCGCCCTGGTCAAATCTGTAAGGCTCACGTATCCCACAATTGCCGTTTCTTTCAAAAGAACGATAAATTCATTTCCGATAGGCGGAAGCACATTTTTAACCGCCTGCGGAATGACGATGTAAATCATGGTCTGCGCCTTGGATAATCCCAGGGAACGCCCTGCCTCCGTCTGCCCTTTATCTACCGCCAGAATACCGGCACGGACGATTTCCGCCACATAAGCGCCGCTATTGATACCAAAGGATAAGATTGCCACCAGCATTCCATTCTTACAGTTCGCCATGATGATAAACCACATGATCAAAAGCTGCAGCACCGAAGGCGTTCCTCTGATGACATCGATATAGGCATTGGCGATTCTCGCCCAGATGGTCTTTTTGCCTTTTCTTGTGGTGGAAAGTTTCATGAGGGCAAGGACTGTACCAATCAGAAGTCCCAGAATTGCCGCAAAAAAGGCGATTTCCAATGTCACGCCCAAACCGCTTATGTATAGCTTCCACCGGTCCCCGGTAATAAACGCGGTCTCGAACATCCCGCCAACTTTTTCAAACCATGCCTGCATCTCATCGTTCCTTTCTCTTATAAAAGGGGATAGCATGCATGTTTATGCTATCCCCTTTGCTGTCTAATACGTATTACAAAATAGGCTTATTCACCTTCAATATAGGTCTGTACCAGTTCATCAAAGGTTCCATCCGCTTTGATTTCTGCTAAAGCTGCATTGATCTTTTCTGCCAAGTCAGCATCTCCCTTGGGAAGGGCAATTGCATATTCTTCTGTGCCGAAATCGAACTGTGCGCCGTCAAGGGCAACCAGCTGACCTTCAAATTTGCTTGCAAATACAAGCGCAGGGTTCTTGTCGATGATTACGCAGTCAACTCTTCCGTTAATCAGGTCGTTTACGGCATCTACACCCTTGTTGTACTGCTGTACGGTGGTATCTGCAATGTCATCTGTTGCAATGAAATCGCCTGTAGTACCAAGCTGAACGCCGATGGTCTTACCTTCTAAGTCCTGTGCAGTTGCAATCTCAGAACCTTCAGGAAGGATCACATACTGAACTGCCTCGTAATAAGCGTCAGAGAAGTCAACAGACTGCTGTCTTTCTTCTGTCACTGTCATACCTGCGATTGCAACGTCGATCTTGCTTCCGATAGAAGATACAAGGGATGCAAATTCCATGTTTTCCACTTCAACTTCTACGCCCAGCTTCTCGCCGATTGCCTTAATAAGGGCAATATCGAATCCGTCCGGTTCGCCGTTGTCGTCTACGTACTCAAAAGGCGGAAATTCTGCGTTGGTACCCACGGTAAGTACGCCGTCTGCAAGCGCTGCTGTCTCTGCGCCCGCCACATCTGCTTCTGCATCCGCTTCTACCTCTGCATCAGTCTGCGTGGATTCTGCCGCAACGTCGTCCTGTGCCTGTGTGTCTTCTGCCTGCGCAGCTTCATTTCCTGCCTCTGCAGCAGTTTCACTGTCTCCGCAAGCGGTGAGCAGACCCATGCTCAATACTGCTGCCAGTAATAATGCTGATATTTTTTTCATAACATTCTCCTCCTTGTGCATAATTATGCACTAACTTAATAAACACTACGAGTCTATCATGTTCGCTATGCAAAATCAAGGATTTTGGATGAAATAAAATGCATTTTTTTCAGTTCAATCCTATTTCTTATGCGACTTTACAGCATCACGATCATTTCCTTGTCAAGGCGGACCGCAGCCTTCTTTGCCTCCTTATGAACGATCAGTTCCTCCTCCTCTTTTTTCCCAAGAAGGAACAATCCCGGTTTGATGCAATATCTGTTGGTATATGCCTTTTCCACCATGGCATCCGTGATGATGGTGAAATAGGTATCTTCCTCTGTCTCCACCATACATCTTCCTAAGTAAATCATTCTGCCCTTTCCATCATCATTATACACTTTTACGCTGTTCCTCAAGTACAGCAAAAGCAGGCAGATTCCTAGGAGCAATATGGCAAGACCTGCCGTTATAGAAATCACCCTGACCGCAGGGGAGGCAAAAATACTTCGCCCCTTTTCTTCCTGTCCCACCTTATAGGTACTTTCTCCGGCTGCTTTTCTTTCTGGAACTGTTATCTCCTTCCGCTCTTTCAATATGGGCTTGTCAGACGCAGACGGGGCAGGCGTTCCCTCCGTCAAAGGAGAAGTATATTTCTTGGATCCTCCGACCGGTTTACTGCCGCCCTGCCCATCATCGTCAGGCGTATTCCCCTCTTCTTTCTTTTGCGTCTTCTTATCTTTATCCCCGTCTTCCGGATCCGTTCCATTTTCTGCCTCTTCGCTTGAATCAGCGTCTCCTGTATCATCCGATGAATCACCGCCTGCCCCCGGCTTCAATGTACCGGAAGGTGTGGGCGTACTTACAAAAGACGGCGTTCCAGTAGGCTCTGGTTCTTCCGTTGGCGCAGAGACATCGCTGGGGCTTGGCTGCGCAGACGACGCAGGCACTTCGGTTGGCTTAGGGCTGCCTGAAGCAGCCGGCGTACTGGTTGGCTTTGGCTTAGCAGAAGGTGTCGCTGTCGGCTTCGGTGAAGTAGTCGGATGCGTTTTATATACATTGTCAACCTGAATCCTGCTGCTGATCCTCTGTTGATTAACGTCTTTATTTTCCAGCTTTATGGATACAGAATAGGTGCCGTTTTCACTCACCGAAATCTGCCCGCCCTCTCCCAGGCGATTTCCGCTTTCATCCTGCCATAGGTAAGAGCCTGCTGCAAGTTTCAGCTTTCCGCCTGTCAGATCTTCTACCCATGCCCGCAAGATGACCTGCTCTTCCTTTCCTGCCGTTTCATTCTCCACGATCAGCCTGCCGCACACCTCATTATCTTCAAGACCACAGCCGATTTTATATCCATCTATTGTCTTTTCACAGGTTTTCAGGTAAGAATCGGCATCCTTATCCGTTTTTCCACAGCCGATATCATATCGATCGACTTTTTTAGGACAAACGATTTCATATTTGAGTACCTGATTCTGCTCCATACCGCAGATTTCCTTTGAATAGTCATGGATGGTGGGCGACTTCGGTCCGCAAAGCTGACAGTAGGTCCACTCCGCGCTTGTCGTCCCCAAAGGACAGCTGTCATGTACTTCCGTTCCCCTCGCCGTCACAAAAGTCGTTTCCTGATGTTGGAAACATTTACGCTGTTCTGTGCTGATTACCTCCTCGGGGGTGAAAGAACGCATGCAGGCTGCCTCTTCAAAACACCCTTCTGTATGCGTGTGTGTCTCCAACGGTCCATAACACGGTCCTCCATTTATTTCATCTCCAATATGTTCGTGTGCAACCGGCACCACATAGCATCCTGTACCTTCGCTTTCACTGCCCTGATGGACGTGAGGCACCACTTTCTGAAAACATTCCCCGCCAGTCGTCTCATTTCCTATATGCTCATGCTTAATAGGCGTATTGTAGCATCCTCCGGATTCAGAGGCATTTCCTATATGCCTGTGATGAATCTCCGTAATGCCCCTTTTAGGCGCCTGCTGACTGGATGATGTTCCCGGCTCTTTGCCGCATACCGGTACTGCCGCCGTTAAAAACAAGCATACCGCTGCTGCAAGGACAGTTGCTTTTCCTGCGTTTGTGCGTTGTTTGTATACGATAATATTCTTTTTCCGCTTTAAAACCCGTTTTTTCATTTCGTTACACTCCTTTTCTGCTGCCTTTGGCAGCGCAAAAAAACCTGTCCATGGTATTTCCATAGACAGGTCAATTGTTCATAACTCATGATTCACTTGATTAGATTTCTAAGCGGTAAGTGGGTTTAGTTTACCATAGAAGAAGACGCCTTGTCAAATATTTTATCACCGGAAATCTTTCCGTCATCACTGTCATCCAAATCGCTTAAAAGGGCTGCTGCACCATCATGTACCCTGATTATGACGAACTTTCTTTTTTTCGTGTGATCCGTGTTCTTCAAGCTCTCAGGTACCTCAATCGTAATACGGATATTCCCATTTTCCAACTCATGAATCTGGACAGAATTAGTTCCGATATCCTTAAACAGACTGATGTCAAGATATTGCCCTGCCCGCCTATCCATTTTGCCTGGAGAACCGTCTTCTTTGAAATGTTTGTGTTTTTAGGGTCAAAAGATGTTCCGTCAAGCATCCATCCTCCAAAGGTCATGCCTTCTTTCTCCGGAAGCGGATCGGGCTCCGCAGCCTTTTGACCTGCCAGAACAATCTGTTCAGACAGAATCTTTTCGCCATCAGCAAAAGTTACCGTATAATAATTCCGTTCTGCACTACACGTATCAACATTCAATACCACTCCTGTATCTATGCCATCTTCATACAGGCAGAAATAGAAATTTTGCTTCGGGGACGTATATACTCCGTCTTTTTCTCCCATATCAAACGCAATTGTTAAATCCTTCTGCCACTCCTAATCCTTACCAAAATGAAAAGTTCTGACCAAACCAGCGCAAATCTTGATAATTTCTACGTCATATGGTAAATTATATATAGTTAGAAGGAGGTGTTTAACAATGTCCTCATTACAAAATCAAATAGTTCAGTCAATAGAAGGTTTGTCTGACGACAGCTTAGAATTTATACTTGATATGATAGAACGTTTTGTGAAACCAGCTGAAAGTCAATTGATGGATGCCCCCGTCCAAAGCCCAAAACGTAAATTAGGCATTCTAAAGGGGAAAAAGCTCATTGCTGATGGATATGATTTGGATGAGTGTAACAATGAAATTGCTGAAATGTTTGGAGTGGATAAATGAAAATTTTAATTGATACGCATATAGCCATTTGGGCAGTATCGGATGATCCTAAGCTGCCAAAAGTGGCAAAGGATATTCTTATGGATGAGCATAATGAAATATTTTATAGTACGGCATCAATATGGGAAATTATTATTAAGCATATGACCCACCCTGAAAGTATGCCTGTGATAATAAGATAGTTCAGCATTTTAAACGGCAGAAAAATTGCAAATACACGCAGGCAGCAATTCACAAGGCTTTGCACTTCATACGTAATCGAACGGAATAAATGTATAATGGGCAAGCGCAGCATAAGACAGGCAAATGACATCATAAGCGAAAAAGCCGTTTGCAAAAGGATATAGTTTACTGCATACCGATCCTCTCTTTTTAGGCGGTCTGCTCCCAGCTCATTTCCCAGTACAACTGCTGACGCTGCACTGATCCCTTGAAAAATTACAAGGAATACCTCTTCTATCGTTTGTGTAATTGTGATTGCTGCCACCTCAACATCCCACATACGTCCATAGACCAGAGAATACATTGTAATCCCCAATCCCCACATAAATTCATTGGCAACTACAGGCAAAATCGTTGTAATATATTTTTTTACAAACACTATGTTAAAGTCAAACAGCTTTTTTATTGTCGTTGCAGCAGGATTTTTCTTTATGTAAATTATAACTAATAAGCCAATTCCTTCTGCATATCTTGCAATAATTGTTGCAACGGCAGCCCCCACAACCCCTAATTCCGGGAAGCCGCAGTTTCCGAAAATCAACAAATAGTTCAGAAAAATGTTGAGTACAATTGCCAGAAGATTGATGATCGCCGGAATAACTACCTGATTCATCCCCCGCATTGCTGAAGCATATGCCTTTGCAACAGCCATGATCGGATATCCCCATACCGTAATGCATAAATAAACTGCACCTATTTTAATCATTTCCTGGTTAGGTGTCAGTATCCGCATCACCATTTGCGGAACAGTTACCGAAGGAAGCAAAAATAACAGCGAGACTCCTATGCCTATCAATATGGATATGCCTAAAACTTTTCTTATATTCTCTACATCCCTCTTCCCCCAATATTGAGAAGTCAAAATTCCCGAACCACTGGATATACCAAAGATAAAGATGGTAAATATGAAAAAGATTTTATTTGCCAGCCCTGTCGCTGCTACCGTGGCATCTCCCATGGAGCTTAACATTAGGGTATCTACTAGGTTAAGCCCCGTACTTAGCAGTTCCTGTAATGCTATGGGGATTCCTATTAGTAATGTTTTCTTCCAAAACTCTTTATCCTTTATAATTCCTACTGCCTTCATCGCTATAGACTTCCTCCTTAAGCCAGCCTTCCGCATTCATCTGCACGGCATTGTTTGCAATGATACATTTGCTTAATATGAGAAATCCGCCTTCTCCATATTTGATTTCTCAAATACATACTACAGAAAAGGCGGATTCCTTGTATATTGGGCATATTATGATATAAGCATATTAAATTACATACATCGAAACTTTAAATTCTTATTCTTTATTTTTCCGATGATCATAGTAATTGCAACCAAAAGCAACGTAGCCGTAATCGACACCAGATACCTCTCTTTCTCCAAAAGAAAAAGTGTGACCACAAGTACAAAATCGATAAGCAAATACTTTTCCAACTTTTTTTTGAAATAAGCATTTTCTTTTAAATCTACTGCCCTGTTAACATTTTCTATCGGATATAATGCATAAATAATTAATTCCAAAATCAAAAAAGCAATTAATTCATATGCCATATTTCCAGTAAACATTTTACTGATCAGCATAACTGTTAAAAACGTCAGACTTGATAATGCAAGGCACTTGTAATATTGATCCAAATGCAGTCCGCCGGCATAGGACCTGAGCGGAATAAAAATGACAAAAAAGAAAATTCCTTCTATGATCGTGTGCAGCTTATATGCGATAAGGAAACTGACCACCAGACTTAAACACATTTCCAAAGCAGTCGTAAAGCCATACACATATTCTGCACGCTCTTCTTCTGTTATTACCCCTTTATTGATGACATATCTGACAAGACCCTGGGCAATTTTATCCATGCTTAGAACTTTCTATATTTTTTTACATTTTCCGGCTGCTTAGGCTGATGGAACACATACATACATCTGCTGTTGGCTGCCGATGAAAGTGACCTTTGTGCTAAAGAAACTAATGCATTTGCTACTATAGGTTTTTTGTTCGTCTTTTTCATTTGTCTTCCCCCGTGAAACTTAAAATTTTACATACATGATGTGCTTATAATACAACATTTTGCTGTTGTAACCCGTATTATGTCAAAAATACCCCCTTTTGCTGTCAAAATTCCTGCAGATTCATGAAAATGACAACAGAAAATTTTTCGTCCTTAACATCCCAGATTACTTCCCCTCCATATTTTTCTGCTATCTTTCTTATAGAGCTAAGACCATATCCATGACGGTCGCTCTTATCCTTTGTAGACAGCAGATTCCCTTTTTTATCCATGAGCAAAGCATGCTCATATGGATTTTTAACCGTGATAACCAACATTTCCTTTTTAATCCCTATGGACACGTCTATCGTCTTCTTATGCGTTTTACATCCCTTCACTGCATCGATTGCATTATCAACTGCATTCCCCAATGCGATTCCTAACTCGTACTGGTTTATAGGCAGCTCCTCCGGCACAAAAACTTTTACCTTAAAGTCTATCCCCAATTCCTTTGCCATGGAATACTTGGCGTTCAAAACCGCATCAATAATAGAATTTCCAGAATCAGATATCTTATCGACCGCATTGCAAATATGAATGATTCTGTCAATCTCCTCCGATACCATATTTTCATCGCTGCTTCCTAAACTGTTTTTCAGAACAATCAGTTCATTCATCCAATTATGCTTTTCTCTATAAAAAACCTCCATCATTTTCTTTTGTTCTTCCGTATTTTTAGATAGCATTTCCAGCTGCTGTGAATAAATCGCCTTTTCCCTCTCAAACAAAAAAGATTCCATTATCTTATCGTATAATTCAAAAATAACAATATTAAGAAATAGCAAAATACTGAAAATCACCATAGATGAAAAAGAATTATAATCTCCACCTGTATTAAACATAGTATGCGCTATATAAATGCTTCCCACCGGAACAAACAATAAGGCTATGTAATACTTTGTAGGAATAATTTCATTTTCTTTTCTTTTTGAATAAACTGAAAACAAATACACACAGACAATTACTAAAATTATTGATATCACCACCCCAACTGCAGCCACCTGTCGTTCATCATCAAATATTTTTTGTAAACCAAAAAACACTATCATTTCTATCAACGCCCACACTACGCAAAACAGCAATACCATAAGTATGTTCTCAATTCCTTCCCATTGATAGTTACATATGGAAATCAAGCAGACAAGCATAATATTAAATACAAACTTCCATATAGACGCTGTCCCCCTGTAATATTCGATTATAATCTGAAGCGCTGCAAACAATATCCATGCCCCTATTCCCCAGAAATTCCTCTGTTTCTTTTCTAAGAACGCATCCAAAAATTTGTGCACGATCCACAAGGCTGACAGGACCATGGCAAAGCTCAGAACAAGATTCCCCAGATTATACATCAATCTCACCTCCCAGCAGACTGCCATATGTATGGCAAAATTGCTTTTGTCTGTCTTCGCTGATGGGCAGCTTTTCGCCGGTAATGAGCGTAATTTCCTTTTTGTTTCTAACCTTGATCATATGATAATTCACCAGAAATGACTGATGTATCCTGAGGAATGGAACCTTTCCTTCTGCCAGTCTTCTTTCAACATCGGCAAGTTTTCCATTGAACACTTCTGTTTTGCCATCGCGGCTATGTATTTTAATCTGCCTGCCCCTACTTTCAAAATACAAAATATTCCTGCAGGGAATCTTAAATTCCTCGTTTTTATAGTGAAATGAAAAGTAAAAATTCCTCCTTCCGATTTTTTGATTCGCCTCTAAAAAAATTTTGGAAAAGGCTTCCGCCTCTATGGGCTTTCTCACAAACGCGAACACATCCAGCCGGAACAGCTCCATCATGTACCGATCATACCCCGATACGAAGACGATAATCACATTTTCATCCACCCTGCGGATATTTTTTGCCGTTTGAATACCGTCACCGTTTTCCATCTGAATATCCAGATACAGCAAGTCATATCTGTTTCCCCTGCCTATTTCTTGTTCCAACAACTCTCCGCTAAAGAAAACATCGATTTCTGCCAGAATATTTTCTCTCCGGCAAATCTCATTTATAATCTCTTCTATCTGACCCGTTATAAGGTGTTCATCATCGCAAATAGCAACACTCAGCATACGTTTCCCCTTTTATCTTTTGTCTTCTCCCTCACCTTCGCGATCTTCTGTCCTATCCGATGCTGCACTTCCGAAATCCCCAGCGGCAGCCCAATTCCCGCCAGAAGGTAGATCCACTTGCTCGCCTCAGCGCCTCCCGCCAGGTAGACGAACCCAATCTCGCCAAAGAACATTTCCGCATCAAATTCCCTGCACAGCGGCGTATACAGGCTGCACAGATAAAAGAAGCCTTTCACCAGCATGAAACACGCCGCATGATGCATCATGATAGAATAAGTATTCCGCCCAATATAGACCATCTTTCCCGCCAGATAAGGAATACCGCTTATGATTCTGGACACCCTTAACCAGAAGGCGATTCCGGTCACAACGGTAAGATAGGGCACAATCGGTCCATTGGCAAAACTGCTGACCCAGACCGCGCTGAATGCCAGACCGCCGCACACGACTGTGATCAGCACCTGAACCCCCATCACAATCAGAAAATACGGTCCATCCTCTAAAGTGTCATGTACTTCCAGCTTTTCCCGATAGATCCTGCCCATCTGAAATCCCGGCATCATAAATAACAGCCTGCCGGGCAATTTATAATACCCCCAAACGTGCCCTCCAATCGCCAGCCACACCGTCAAGATGCCTGCCGCAAGGCAGCCTGCAAAAATCAGCCACTCATAATTTAAATGAAGCAGAGACAAAACCTTGCGCATCAACACATTTATAACTTCCAGCATGAACAGCACGGGAACGAACCATGCGGGGAAGTTATACATAAACTGATGCCCGTCCAGAAAGGGGGATAAAAACAGCGTTTTGAACGACAGCGGCTCTCCAATGGCAAATCCCGCCCCATGCAGGATGTTCGTCAAGATTCCGTAAAAAAGATTCCACAAAAAATAAGGCACAAGGAGCGTGATACACTTTCCAAGGATATAGCTTCCAATCCGTTCCTCCGCTTCCTTCTTGTAAAAATATCCTGAGACGAACAGAAAAATAAAAACATGAAAAGAATAATAAGGAAATAAATCCCCAATCTCAAAAAGGTTGTAGCCCAGATGCCCTGCCACCACAAGGATTATGCCGATTGCCGATAAAATACGGAAGATCTTATTTTCTTTGTAAGTTGTCATGATTCGGTTCCTTTCTGCACACTTAAAAATAAATCTATTTGTAGTATACAAAAAATCATTGTACAATAAAAGCAAAAAAACTATAATAGCGTTATGAATAAATTATCCGATTCTTCCTTTCACTACATAAACTGCATAAAAAAACTTTGTGTCTTATCCCTTGCATGTATGGCTGTCGGTCTGTTTGCCGCCTGCGGAGCATCCAGACCGCAGCCCGCGGAAAAGTATGTCCCGGAAGGCTTCCTGCAGGAGTCGGCGCTTATCTCCTTTGACCGCTCCTCCTTAAACGCCATTCCCGACAATCCTAACGCGGCTCTCAATGTGCCTACTTACATCACCAAGGTGGAAGATACCTATTTTATTGTGGACTGTTACAACAATCAGGTCATCTATCACGACAATCTGACCGATCCATTATATGAGTGGCAGATCATGACGAAGGATATTTCCATGGGGCATACCCTTGCCAGCGACGGACTGGTCTATCTGATCGATGACACGGAAAACAACCGGGTGCTGGTCATGGAAAAGGAGCAGAACGAAAACGGGCAGACTATTTATGTTCCCACCCAGGAATTTCGGGATATCGGGAACCGCCCCCACTTTATCGTCTATGATGCATACACCGATACCTTTTATGTGTGGAGCTCCCAAAGCGGGGAAATGTATCTGTTCCGCCATCCAGCGGAGGATTCCCACATGTACCTGACCGAAGTGCGCTCTATCCCCTCACTGGCGGGCGTATATGTGCGTTCGTTCACGATTATGGAGGACCGTATTTACTTTGTGTCAGGCAATTCAAGCATCATAGAGGCAGACCTGTACAGCTTCAAGGTTAAAAAAGAATACTCCGTCCCACCCGAAATGGCTGGCATGATCCAGCTTGTACAGATTCAGGACTACTATTATATTACCATTTCCACAGATATCACCGGCAATCAGGATTATGCCGGCATGATCCGCGTAAAGAACCTAAAGGATTTGTCTCAAGGCGCCTACGAGGATGTGTACTCCTACTTTATCGGCGGCGGTACGCCCTATTACATGACCATGATAGACGACTGCTGGTATCTCACAGAACACCGCCTTCCCGGTCACTCCATCTGGCGTTTTCAGGTGATAGACAACGAAATTACCAATGTGACTTCCATTTACTAAGCCACAGCTTTTAGCCACAGCTTTTAGCCACAGCTTTTAGCCCCGGCTTTGATTTTCCTGAATATACCGAAAGGATATGCAAATGAAAACTTTACTGTTTCAAAATACGAAAAAAGCCTCCAGCATTACTCCTGCTCAAAGGACAAGCCTTTGCCTGATTCTTACGATTATCCTGTCCTGCCTGCTCGTAGCTCTTGCACAGGGCAGCGGATTTTTTTACAGCACCCACTATACAAAGGTGCTTATACTGACGCTCCTCTTTCTGGCTTATGTCGGCGCTTTCTTTTACCTGAAAGCTGCCCGCCGCCTTGATGAGAGCAGCTATGTCTTTATGATAATCCTGCTTGGCGTCTTTCTGCGATGCAGTTATGTACTCCTGTCCGGTCTCTACGACAGGCAGCACGATGCCGGCGCCTATACGGGCATGGGAACGGATTTTATTAACCCCGGTCATATTGGCTACATTGAATATATTTACAAATTTCATAAGCTGCCGGATTTAAATCCTTACGAACTGTTCGCCTATTATCATCCGCCCCTGCACCATATTCTTTCCTGTATCTGGCTGCGGCTCAACATTTTGTTCGGCGTGGCGGAAGATCTTGCATTTGAGAACCTGCAGGTTTTGACCCTGCTTTACTCCTGCCTGTGCATGGTAGTCACATGGAAGATACTGAAAGTGCTGGATATACGGGGAAAAGGACTTTACATAGGACTTGCTTTTATGGTGTTCCACCCTGCCACCATCGTCATGGCAGGAAGTGTCAACAATGACATGCTTACCATCCTCTTTATGTGCCTGATTATATTGGAATCCTTAAAGTGGATTCGAGATAAAAACCTTGCAGGACTCATACGTCTTTCGCTGTATATCGGATTTGGTATGATCACCAAGCTGAATTCAGCCGTTCTCGCCATTCCCTTAGCCATCCTTTTCCTGAAGCATTTTGTTTCCGTGATTCGTTCTAAGGATAAACCGCTGATTCTTAAGTGGCTGAAGAATTACTGTATTTTTGCAGTGATTGTCGCACCTATCGGTCTTTCCTGGATTGTGCGCAATCTGATTCGGTTCAGTGAAAAACCGGGCGTTCCGGTTCCGGGTGAAACTTCTCCCATGTATACGGCTCCTTTCAGCCTGTGGGAACGGCTGGGCATTCCCGCCCTCTCTGATTGGAATTTTGCCTTTCCTTTTCACCCAATCAGCGCCAAGGCATGCTGCAATACCTGGGTCATCATGTACCATACTTCCCTGTTTGCTGAGGAATATCCCACAGACCTGCCGGACATTCTTCTGGTGCTGTGTCAGATTACCTTTCTGCTTGCCGTTATCCTTGGAATTGCCACTGCTGTCTTGTTGGTGGCAGTACTCTTACATAAACGTACGGGCAGAGAAGATACCATTTTCCTTTTGACTGGTTATGTGATCATGCTGATTTCTTTTGCAGCATTTGTCATCATTTATCCATATACCTGCAGCAGCGATTTCCGTTATGTTGCAATCTGTCTGGTCTATATTTCCATTGCTTTGGGACTGGGCAATAAGTACTACCTCTCACCCTCCTTCCGGCAGGAAAAGGACAAGAGAGCCAAAATAAAAGCAATCTGTATGCATATGATTAATAGTGGAATCTTAGCGGTTCTTACTTTCATTACAATTATCTACGTTTTTTGGGAACGCTGGTAACTGGTATAACACAATAAACATTTCAATTTTGGAGGTTGATTATGGGAAGAGAAGATTACAGCAAGGCTTATAAACTGGGCAAGCGAGACTACCAGATGCGTATGCTGCGAGGAGAAAAACCCACCTTACAAGTGCTGGACGACATTATGCCGGAAAAGGGCGCTTACCACGAAATGCCCCTCGGTCTGGTTCAGATTCCTACCGAACAGATAGCAGGAACCAAGACCATTGGAAGGAGCAACTCTTTTGCCGGAAACTTCATGCCGATCTTAAAGGAGAACTCCGAATTTGCAAGCAAATGGGCAGCGCTCAGCACCAGTCATGTGCAGGAAGGTATCCGCGACCCGATCACGGCTTACGAATTTATGAATAAATTCTATATCCTGGAGGGAAATAAGCGCGTCAGCGTCATGAAGTATCACGGTGCCGTCTCCATTCCGGGAAACGTCATCCGAATCGTTCCAAAACGCAGCGAAGACAAGGAAAATAGAATCTATTACGAATTTATGGAGTTCTATCAATCTGCTCCCATCAACTATATCTGGTTTTCCCAGGAGGGGAACTTTGCCAAACTGCAAAAAGCCGTGGGAAAAGAACCGGGCGAAATGTGGAGTCATGAGGATCTTCTTACGTTCAGCGCGCTTTATACCCAGTTCAAAGCGGAGTACACGGCAAAAGGCGGCAGCAAGCTGCACATCACGCCCGGAGACGCTTTCCTTGCCTTTATCACCCTGCATGGATATGAGGAAGTGGAAGATAAGACGACAAACGAACTGAAAGCCCTGATTGCCAAGAGCTGGGAAGAATTTGAACTTCTGCAGGAAGATCAGGAAATCGATTTGAAGATGAACCCCAGTCAGGAAAAGAAGCCGCTTCTCAGCATCCTTCTGCCCGTAAGCGCTCCGAAGCTAAAAGCTGCCTTTATCTACGAAAAGACCTCCGGCACCTCTGCCTGGACTTACGCCCACGAATTGGGCAGACTCTATCTGGAGCAGACTTTCCCCGAGGAACTACAGACACTATGCTATGAAAACGGAACCCTCGAAAATGCGGATGAATTAATCGAGCAGGCAATTGCCGAGGGCTGCAATCTGATCTTTACCACTACGCCCACTTTCGTGCAGGCAAGTGTAAAGGCTGCCATCGCCCATCCGGAAGTACGTATTTTGAACTGCTCCTTAAATACCTCCCACCGCTACATCCGTACCTACTATTCCCGGATGCATGAAGCCAAATTCCTGATGGGCGCCATCGCCGGCGCAATGGCGGCAAACGACCATCTGACCTATATTGCAGATTATCCGATTTACGGCACCATTGCCAACATCAATGCTTTCGCCCTGGGCGCAAAAATGATAAATCCGAGGGCAAAGGTCTATCTTGAATGGTCCAGTATGAAAGAAGTGGATATTGACGAACGGATCAAGCAGACGCAGTCTACCTGTATCTCGGGAAGAGATATGACCATCCCTGAGGAAACTTCCCGCTTTTTCGGGCTGTATCATATGGAAGGCGAGCACCCCAGAAATCTTGCCGTGCCTCTGTACCATTGGGGGAAATTTTATGAACAGCTCCTTCGCACTATCGTGGACGGCACTTGGAAATATGACGAAAAATCCGCCTCCTCCAAGGCAATCAACTACTGGTGGGGTATGTCCGCAGGTGTAATAGACGTGGTGTGGTCCAACCATCTTCCAATCGGCACCAAGCGGCTGGTGGAACTGTTAAAATCTACCATTAGTTCTGAATTATTTAATCCTTTTTCGGGCATCTTATATTCTCAGACGGGCATCGTCATAGATGATCCGGAACGGAAACTGACACCGGAAGAAATCATGAGCATGGACTGGCTGGCAGAAAATGTAATTGGTTCCATCCCCAAAAAGGAAGACTTGAATGAGCAGGCGGCGCCTGTCATCAATCAGCAGGGTGTAATCAAAGAGGAAGGCTGATTTACATATGAAGATACTTGCAATTGCAGACGAAGAATCAAAATACTTTTGGGACTTTTTTGAAAAAAGCAAGCTGGAGGGAATCGACTTGATTATCTCCTGCGGTGATTTAGATCCCCGCTACCTTTCTTTCCTAGTGACCCTCTCCAATGTGCCTGTTTTGTACGTACACGGAAATCATGATGGAAAATATGACAAGATACCGCCAGAAGGCTGTATCTGCATCGAAGACCAGATTTACGTCCACAACGGCATCCGCATTCTGGGTCTGGGCGGCTCCATGCGGTACCGGGAGGGACCTCACCAATATACGGAACTGGGCATGAAAAAGAGAGTTGCCCGCCTATGGTTCCAACTGCTGCGGCACCGCGGCTTTGACATCTTAGTGACCCACGCCCCCGCCTATCAGTTAAATGATGGGCGGGATCTTCCCCACCAGGGTTTCCAAGTCTTCAAAGACCTGATTGAAAAGTACAAGCCCAAATTCTTTCTCCACGGGCATGTGCACATGTCCTACGGGCGGAATCACAAACGCTACGACAAATATATGGATACCCACATCATAAATGCATATGAACGATGCGTATTTGATTTTGAAGACGAAAACTTAAAAGAACATATCCGCTAGGAATTTTCCTCATAGCTTTCCCTAAATGCATTCATTTCTTCCATGACTGCCCCGGAAATCATATCGCCTAAAGAGTTCTTCCTAGCCGGATGTGTCTTCTGAAAATCTTCCAGTATCTGGATGGAAGCCCGATCTATCTCTTCCTTCAGTTCTCTGGAAGAAATCAACTTGCACCCTTCTCCTATGATAATAATCTGTTCAAGCCCATCCGAAGTCGCAACTGTCACATCAAATTTTCCACTGTTTTCATGGGCAAATTTTTCGATATACTGATCGGCCGTTTCCGCTTCTTTTGTATAGACCACATGAATATTGTGATAATCCAGAATCTCCGTGGAATGCCCGGCAAGACGATAAGCGTCAAACACCGCAATCAGACTGCACTTTCTGACCGCCTGATAATTGCAAAGCAGATCAAGCAGCCTGCCTCTTGCCCCGTCAAGATTTTGCTCTGCCAGTTCCCGCAGTTCATCCCATGCAAAGATTACATTGTACCCGTCCACCAGCAGATATTCTTCCTTTTTCCGAGCTGGCTGATACGTCCTCACTTGAGGCTGCCCTTCTATCCGATTAGCCGCCCCCTTCGTCCTTTTCCATCCTATCCTTGTTCCTGTTCTGTTTTCTTTTTGGTTTGCGTAGGAGGTGCGGTTTAAGATTTCCTCAATCTCATCCTGTCCAATCCAATTTTCCTCCCGGCGCCCTTCCTTATTCCCCCTAAAGCACGCCCTGCCGCTTACAGTCGGAATGCTTTCTCCCAAGTATCTTTTCCATCCTTCTTCCTCGGTCCGCAGACCATCCTTTTCGCGAAGGCAGCTCTCCAAGTGCATATAGGAAGGAACCTCATCCCACTCCACGATGACACCAGCCCCGTGAGAGCAGAATACAGACGCACAGGGGTGATCTACGTCTCGCAATGGATCATACCCAGTTTTTTCCATCACCTCTTGCGTGTTATGGCAGGGGTAATATCCTTTCATAGTACAGTATAGCTGCCCTTCCCCCTTCGTGTAGGCAAGCACCTCCTGCTGATATTCCTGTAAAAGCGCCATAGGCGCCATTCCCTTAAGGACCGCCACCCCTTCCCCGGTATGCTCCAAGGTAAAGGTTCCGTGCCTTTGATCTAAGTCCGTCATGGCACGTCCCACCGACGCATCCGGCACTTCCAGCCGAAAATCATAATAGGGCTCAAGGAGCACGCTCTCTGCCTGCATCAGCCCTTGGCGCAGCGCCCTGTAGGTCGCCTGCCGGAAGTCACCGCCCTCTGTGTGCTTCTGATGGGCGCGCCCCGACTTTAAGGTAATCTTCATATCCGTAACCGGCGCCCCCACTAAGACCCCCGGATGTTCCGTCTCTTCTAAGTGGGTCAGCGCCAGCCTCTGCCAGTTCAAATCCAGAATATCCTCGCTGCAGTCCGCCTCAAACACAAGACCGCTTCCCGCCTCCCCTGGCTCCAAAAGCAGATGCACCTCCGCGTAATGGCGCAGAGGTTCAAAATGCCCCACTCCCTCTACCGTATTTGCAATAGTCTCCTTATAGACAATGCTTCCTGCCCCAAAATCCGCACAGACATCAAATCTTTCTTTGATCAGATTCTTATAGACTTCAATCTGGACCTGCCCCATGATCTGTGCTTTGATCTCCCGGTTCTTTTCGTCCCAAAGAATATGAAGCTGAGGCTCTTCCTCCTCGAGCTGTCTCAGCTTTGGAAGCATCTGCAATGCATCACACCCTTCCGGCAAAAGGATACGATAACTTAAAACAGGGGAAAGTTCCGGATAAATCACTTCCGTCTCCCTGCCCAGCCCCTGCCCCGCAAAGGTCTGCGTCAGCCCTGTAACGGCACATACCGTACCTGCATCCGCCTGATTTACCGCTTCAAATTTTTCTCCCGAATAAATCCTGATTTGGTTTACCTTCTCCTCCCACTGCTCCTGACCAGAAGCATTTTCCATAGCAAGCCCTCTCCCGACAAGCGATTCCCTTGCCTTAAGGCATCCTCCGGTAATCTTCATATGTGTAAGCCGGTTTCCCTGTCCATCCCGAGTAATCTTAAAAACCCTGGCGCCGAATGCGGACGGATATTCCTTTGCCGGAATATACTTTTCAAGCCCGCCCAGCAGTTCTTCCACGCCCCACAATTTAAGAGCAGAGCCAAAAAAGCAGGGAAAAAGTTTCCTTGCCCCGATCAGCACCTGTATCTGCTGCTCTGGGATTCTGCCCTTTTCCAGAAATGTATTCAATGCGTCCTCCTCACAGACCGCAATGCTTTCATAAAATGCTTCCGTCCCCGGCTCTGAAAAGTCAACACACGCTTCACTAAGCTGCTCCTTCAGCTGCTGCAAGATCCTCTCCTGATCCGTATCAGGCTGATCCATTTTATTGATAAAAAAGAAAACCGGCACCCCGTAACGCTTTAGCAGCCTCCACAGGGTAAGGGTATGCCCCTGCACACCGTCGCTGCCGCTGATTACCAGGACCGCGGCATCTAATACCTGCAGCGTGCGCTCCATCTCCGCAGAAAAGTCCACATGCCCTGGAGTATCGAGCAGCGTGATTTCAGCCTGCCCCCTTCTTAAAATCGCCTGCTTGGAAAAGATCGTGATACCCCGCTCTCTTTCCTGACCATAAGAATCCAAAAAAGCATCCTTCTTATCCACCCTGCCAAGTTTGCGGATGCTGCCGCTTAGATAAAGCATCCCCTCTGACAAAGTCGTCTTTCCTGCATCCACATGGGCAAGCAGGGCGATTGTAATACGCTTCCATGTATTTTCCATCAGAAAATACCTCCTTCTGTCGTCAGCATATCCTGAATATAACGCCTGATTCCGTCCTCAGAATGAATGCCATATGCCTTATCCACTGCCATATAATAATTCCTGATGCTTTCCTTTGTAATCGTCTCATTGGACGGGATATCGCTTTTGCATCCCTCCCGCACCTTTCTCCACGGCTCCTCATTATGGGTAATTTTCTCAAGAGTCTTCCCCCCATACATGCCAAAGGTATCTACTACTAAATTAACAACCCTTTTCTCCTCCTGCGTCAGTTCCTCCCGCGCCCCCTCCAGCACAACAAAGCGTGCATCGTCAATGGGATTGTATTTAAAATCTTTAAAAAGATTGTAGACTTCCGGATAGACTGGTCCATGCACCCACGCCTTACAATCCTCCGCAAAAATCTCTTTCCCGTACAAAGCGGAATAAATACCCTGAATAAAATACAGCAGTTTCTGCAGCATCAGCGGCGTAATCTCCTCAAGCTGTTCAAAAACATATGCGATGATCTTGAGCAGCTTCCCCGATATAGAAAAAAGCTTCTCAAGGCGCACTGCCGCTCCCATCGCTTTCCGGTAAGCGGCATCCGTAATCTTTTCCCGGTTTTCAGACAGCTTCTGCCTCATAAAAACCGGTGAAGCAAGCGCTGAGCGCATAATATCAGAATACTCCTTAGACGGTATCTGCCCTTCCAGATACCTTGGAATCGTCACCTCGCCAAACCCAAGCGCAAGGGATAAAGGCGCCTTTCCAATCTGATAGATTTTCATCATTTTTTCAATATCTTCCACAGACACAAGCCCCTCGGCACGCCTGTACTGCTCGTCGATTTCCTGCACATTCCGGTCAATCAGCCCGGGAGGATTCATTTCCTCTCCGCATTCCGCACATACTGCCGTTGTTATTTGAAACTGGTATTCCTTATCTCTTATAGTCTTTACAATCGGTTTCTCCTGCCACAGATATTCGGTTTCCTTTCTGCATTCTATACAGAAATCCTTTTTTTCATTTTCTCCCATTATGGCTGCCTCCATTTTCCTGATTCTTTAAAATAGTAAGTGAGCGGGTATTTTTGCTCGTGAAAAGAAATCACTATCACAAAGCTATTTTCTAACTTGTTGAACTTGATGTACAGGGAAACCATCTTTTCTTCAAATCCGATTCTTTCCAAAAGAGGTACATCCTTGCCAAAAACGTATAGTTTCTCATGCTCAAATCCTTTATGCTCATTTTTCCGGACTTCTGAGAAATCCATTGGCGTCAGACTAAGCAGGATTTCCTTGGTCTTAGCCTCATCTACAATATAATTCATAAAAACATCTATATTATCCTGCCTCTTCGCATTTCTGGCAATGCGATATCTATTGTTTATAATTGCATCCTTCACACCGGAAAGATACTGCTCTATATCTTTCATCTGTACCTTCAATATTTACCCTCCAGCAATGATTGCTTTTTTCATTTTTCCTATCATTAGTTTACATTTATAATGAGACCATGTCAATATCCATTGTAAAATAAATGTTGAATTGTAACGGGCAGACAATACAAAAAATGACCACTAAATGATATACTTTCACTCTAACATTCAATGGTCATTTTCAATACTTTTCATTTTCTTTATCCACCGCTCTCCGCGCCAGTTCAAGGCATCCCATAATTCCCTGACATTCCTCAAGGCTTGGCGGAACGATGTAAGTTTCCAGATGATCCAGCTCTTTTGTCCGGATATAGCCGCCCAGAATTTCTTTCACATAGTCCCGGACAATTGGAAATAATTGTTCCTGGTGCATGACCCCTCCGCCTAAAATAATCAGTTCTGGGGACAGCGTCAGGATATAGATGCCCAGTGCCTGCGCGATGTAATAGCCTTCCAGATCCCAGACTTCCTTTCTTTCGCGGAGTGCAATTGCCTCTTGCCCCCACCTCTCTTCTATGGCAGGTCCCGCTGCAAGTCCTTCCAGGCAGGTCTTATGATAAGGGCATTTTCCACGGTATGCGTCGTCTGCGCGCTTTTGAATCATTATATGTCCCGCTTCAGGATGGAGCATTCCGTGGAGCAGTTTCCCTTCGATATAAATACCCGCTCCCACCCCGGTTCCAATGGTCACATAGACGACGCAGTTTTTACCTTTTGCCCGTCCGAAAGTAACCTCGCCAAGGACAGAACTGTTTACGTCCGTGTCAAATCCCACCGGACAGAAAAGTTCCTCCTGAAAGGCTCCCACAATGTTGAAATTCCTCCATGCAGGTTTAGGTGTGCTGGTGATATATCCATAAGTGTCAGATCGCCTGTCTGGATCGATGGGACCAAAGCATCCGATTCCAAGCGCTTCTATTTCCGCTTCCTTGAAGTATGCAGTCAGCTTTGGCATGGTTTCCTCCGGTGACTTAGTGGGAACGGTGATTTTCTCAAAAATCTTTCCTGTTTCATCCCCCACAGCGCATATCATCTTCGTTCCACCTGCCTCCAAAGCCCCCAGCCTCATAGCTTATCCCCTCTTTTTGAATAACTCCGCATTAAGTTCCACGATTCCGGCGTTGCCTGTCTTATAATTCTTTGCCATATCCTCAAAAGGCGTATCGTATATATATGACATTAGCGTCATAATAACGGCGCTGTGCGTTACAATGAGCACATTTCCCGTTTCCTTTTCTGCAATCTCATGCATTGCCGGAAGGAGTCTGTCAAGAAGCTGCTGATAGGACTCCCCTTCTGGCGGCGCCTCGTAGCGGCGGTTGTCATGCCAGATTCGGTATTCCTCCCCAAACAGTTCCTTTACCTGCTTCCAGGTATGGCCTTCCCACTTCCCAAGGCAGATTTCCTCAAGCCCCGGCTGCACCTTAGGCTCTATCCCCAGCGCCGCGCCGATGATTTTTGACGTCTCCAATGCACGCTGCTTAAAACTGGTATAAATGCCTTCTATCTGGTAATGCTCCTGTATAATCCTGGCGGCAAATTCTTCTGCCTGCCGCCTGCCTTTTTCATTAAGTGCAATATCTGTCTGTCCCTGGATTTTGCTTGCGATGTTCCAATCGGTCTCTCCATGTCTTACTAGATAAAGCGTCATTCTTTTCCTCCATTCCGAAGCATTTCAACGCTGCGTCCGCCGGAAATTCCACCCTTCCAAAGGCATAATCCGGCTTTACGGTTATTCATTTTGCACAATACAAGACCCTGTATTCTTGCGCATTTCAAACAAACTTTGTGATATTCTCTTAACTCGCTGACATTTTCTTCAAAAAATTGGTATAATAAATAATATAGTCTATTTTATAAGGAGGTACGAGATGTTTCAAAAAGGTGAATATGTAATCTATGGTAACAATGGAATCTGCCTAATACAAGATATTACCACTTTAAACATTGCGGGTGTTAATAAAGACAGGCAGTATTATCTGCTAAAACCCGTCTATGCGTCCGGCAGTACTGTATACACTCCTGTGGATACGGCAGAAACTGCGCTTCGCCACGCCCTTTCAAAAGATGAAGCCGACAGCTTAATCCGATCCATTCCAGATATTCCCCTGATTCCGCTGACCGATGAAAAGACTTTGGAAAAGACTTACAAAAAATACATGCGTTCCAACAACTGCAAGGCATGGGTTCAGCTGATTAAAACAATCTATCTCCGAAAAGAACGCCGCCTCATGAAAGGTTATAAAGTAACTGCATTGGACAACCGTTACTTTAATCTGGCGGAGACTTCCCTATACGGGGAACTGTCCATCGCGCTTGGCAAACCTCGGGATGAGGTCAAATCGTATATCTCAAGTTGTATTGATGAAAAAAATGCGAAAGAATAATCGAATCCTTCTTTTGAAGTTATGCTCTGTGCAAAAATAGTTTACTACAAATTTGCGGGAAGTTCAATTGTGCCGGGAGGTGTTTTTCATAAACTTTCAAGGGGATGGTGCGGTATTTTCATTCTATTTTCTCTATCAGATCCCCTGCCTCACAGCACAGGACCTTTGCCAGTCTCACGAGATATTCTGCCTGTGCTTTATTGATGTTTTTCTGCCGCTGCTCATACTGCTGAATGGTGCGGATTGGAATGTCCGACAGTTCTGCAAGCATGCGCTGGCTCAACCCTGCTCTCTGCCGCAGAAGCTTTAAATTGGTTTCCGGTTTAGCTGCTTTATATAATGCATTCATCTTGTCTACAAACTGCCGGATATCCATTTCGTGATAGGGTGAATACAGCGCCAGGATATCCTTAACCGTCATATACTGCACAATCTCCGCAAAGCTCATGGAAGTCTCCCACTGATAATACGCCAATACCCAGCCCAGCCAAAATTCCTCACTGCGGTCTGCCGTATAATTTGGCTTGATACGTTTTGGCTTAATGCCAGATTGCTCCAAGACCTCATAGGCAAGTTCCACGCCGGATCTGCCGGTAATTACGGTAAAATCGCCAATCTCAAATCGTGCTGCAACGCCGGAACAAATGAATTTCTGGAAGAAATCAGCAATATCATAGTTCAGATCATACACTGCAAAATCCAGCATACGTCCAAGCACAGTCCTGGCTTTATCCAGATAAACTTTATCGTAAGCGTGAATCATCAGGCATCATCTCCTCATCCATAATCTGGGCAATATAGAAATCCCCCTTCTGCCGCCGGCTGCGCTCCACGCTGAAATACTCCCTGCGTGCGGCTCTGTCCCGCAGCATCTTTTTCGCATACCACTTACTGCTCTCCACAACTTCACTGCCGACAAACCGAATACGCTCAAATGCCGTTCTGCTCTTTAAGACAAACTGCTGTCCCAGCTTTCCCAAATGCATGGCGTTATTGAGCTGACGGTAAGAAATCGTACCGTTGATGAAATCCTGTGCAAATGAAAAATAGCTGTCATCTGCCCGATAGCCAATCATGGCATCGCATGTTTCATAATCAACGTTAAAAACGCCAAGCAGATATTCCTTAGCTTCCAGCGCAAGACCGGAGGGAACATCAAACTCCCGATTTCGCAGCAGCACTGCCAGCCAATGCAGAATGCAATATTCCGGTGCATTTAAATTAAGGATTTGGAGACCATTACAATCCAGTTCGTAGCAATTGGCATAACCGTCCTGATCCTTGCCTGCCGCCCACTCTTTTGCCATCTCCAGACTGTCCGTACAGTAGAAACCTGACCCATAGTCATTATAAGATTTTCCATATTCAAATACCGGCTTCTCGATGATATTGCAAGAGCCGTGATAAAGTGTTTTGACCATAAAAATATCCTCTCCATTCCTTGCTCAAATTATACCCCTAAGGGAGTATAATATCAATCAAAAATGAACTATGCACTATTTTTAGTCATAAATTTCACCATAAATGAAAGGGCAGTATTATTTTTACAGAAATAGCAATAATGATAGCCATTCCCATCATAACAAGTGTCTTAGCAGGGGATTTTCGCAGAAGGAGGATTGCTGCTATAAAAACAACTACATGCATAATAGATCTGACATCAAAGTAAATCAGACCATATGAAAATGTCAAATTAAACAGCACCGCCAATATTCCGGCTGAGAAAATAACTGCCGCTTTCCCATTTTCTCTTGCATACCAGCAAAAAAACGCCATAAATGGCGACACCATTGTAAGTGCGAACCAAATCATGGCGTAGTTTCTTGGGAAAAATCCTGCTATGAAATTTGTGTATAAATAATAACAGGATACCATTCCTGTAAAAAAGGCAAAAACATTTACAGCCGCCCTTACAGGCGATGCACTCTTAACCGATATACAGACAGCAATCAAAATCCACGGTGCAAAACTGCCAAGAAAATTGTGAAAATCCAGCCGTTCGTCCATGATATGCAATAAATATGGAAGCTGTGCCTGACGGTAATCCAGATATTTGGAAAACGTTCCCAGCGCTGCCCCAAACAACAAGATTACTAAAGTCGTCAATATCTGTTTACTTACTTTCTTGTCTTTATTATATATTTTCATTTGTTTTTTCATCTTTTCAGCTTTCCTGTTTCTTATAGCCAATCTCTATTGAGGGATTCCGCTCTTCGAGCTCCTTCAGCATGCGCTTCACTGCCTCCCTCGAGGAAGCCTCCATTTTAATCATCTCTCCCGCTTCCGTCTTTACCACAAGAAAATGCATGTCAAAATTGGCAACACAGCAGCAAAGCCTGCCCCGTACCTCCTCAATCCGCAGATATGCATGGGTAATTTCATCATATGGCAATATGTGCCACTTAAATCCTCTCTTGTATTCTAATGCCTGCTCCTGCATTCTGATTTTTTTGTCTTCATAAATCATTGCTTTTCCCCCTACATAAATTGCCTAATACCCCATTTTAATATATTTCTGCTGCCAGCTTATCATTTACAGTCACAGGAACTGTATTATTTTCAATTTATCTTTTATGTACAAAAATGCCCCACTAAACAATGAGGCATAAAATTTGTATCTGCATCTTTTCTAAATTACTTTCCGTAATTATCGCCGCTTTTTTCTACTTTACGAAATAGCCGCTATCCTTAGCCGATGATCCTTTATACTTAAAGTGCCAGCTTATATAATGCCAACTGGTTAAGGCTTATACCTTCCTTGTCTGCTTCAATTGCCAGCCGCTGATGTAAGGACTTAGGCAGCCTTACTACAAACTTCCCGCTATATTTCTCTGCTGATTCCGGGGTCGGAATAGGTAAGTTATTTTCTAACTTGACTTCTATATATCCTTCCATAGCTTCATTAAGACTTTCGTAAAGTTCTTCCAGCGTATCCCCTGTACTTTGGCAGCCATCAAGTTCTAAGATTCTACCGTAAAAATAATGCCCGCTTTCATCGTTCATCTCCTGTACTAATCTTGTGTATGGTAATTTCATATAGTCTTTAACTTCCATTATTTATGCTCCTTCCCTGTCATAATTTATTATATCCAGATTAGGAGATTTACTCCCCTATTCTGTTAAGAATATCCACTACATACGCTTTCTTTAAGGGGCTTTCCTGTTTGATTGTCGTCAGGTCGCCTGTTTCTGTATTTAAGTACTGTTTGTGGCTTCCCTTCTGTCTTACTGGTTCGTAGCCATACGCTTTAAGTACTTTTTCAGCTTCTTCCGGTCTTATTCCATTAGGCTGCCGCTTCATCTTGTCAATTATCTTTTCTACACTCGGCACTCGCCACATTCCTCCTTTTAATATTATAGTACTGTATTTGATACTATATGTCAATGATTTTTATGAGCTGACCTATTCTTTTGCTCCTTCTTTTACCTTTTCGCATTGTAGCCAAGTCTTACACATGACACAATCTTTTTATTTCCGCATTTGTAAGCCATGTGCAAGTTACCGACAAAAATTTAGGCTTTTTTGTGGTACTCTATAAGATTATGGGGCATAGATAAAACCCAGGAAATAAAAGCATTTCCTAGGGTTGAATCTTTTTCTGTATTCACTTTGAATTATCCCTTGGGTAACTGTATCGGTACCCTTGCATCAGAAGCCTTACCCTCTTACAAACTTACAAGGTGAGTGCAAATAAGGATTTATCCGAAATAGTCTGCCCGCATCGTGCGGCAATCATTTTTTGTTCAACTAATCAATATTGATTTTTCTTAATATCCTGCAAGGATTCCCTGCTGCCACGCAGTTCTCCGGCACATCTTTCGTCACCACGCTTCCCGCTCCAATCACGCTTCCGTTCCCAATAGTCACTCCCGGCAGGATAATGACACCGCCGCCAATCCAGCACCCGTCGCCTATGGTAACAGGGAGCGCATATGTGCGGCAGAAATATTCTCCGCTCTCCGCCGTCCATTCCGGCGTCAGCCTCTCCCTTAATTCCACCGGATGGGTAGCGGTGTAAATTTGTACATTAGAAGAAATAAGCACATTGTTCCCCACCGTGATCTTATTGCAGTCCACAAAGGTACAGTTCATATTGACAGACACGTTGTTCCCCAGCGAGATATTTCTTCCATAATCACAGATAAAGGGATTACCCACAGACACATTTGTCCCTGTGCGTGCAAACAGCTGCGTAAGAACTTCCCTTCTCCTTTCCTTGTCCTCGTAAGGCAGTGAATTGTATTCTTTCACCAGTTCCCTTGCTCTTTTCTTAAATGCTAAAAACACTGGATCGTGACAGTCATACCACTCTCCTGCCAGACACTTTTCAAGTTCATTTTTCATACCAATTCCCTCCAATTAAAACGTTGCATTTATTTCCGGTAAATAGATGCATTTACCTTTGCACCCCAAAATTCATTCATACGAAGATATACTCCTCCCGCCGAATCCCGTGTAAAAATGGTCATTTTCTCAACATACAGTATGCAGGAACTTCCCTGCTCTTCAAATGAAAGCTGATAATCATCTCCCGAAACCTCTTTGTCATAAAACTCTGCCGCCTGATTCGCAAACTCAATCGTCAACGTATCCTTATCAAACACATACCACAATCTGTCCCCAGCATTTTTATGACTTAAGATTTCTATAATCTGTTCCTTTGTATGCGGTACATGATAAACATACACCACATGCCTTCTGTCCGGCGTAAGCACTAAATTGTCATCCCTTTGCAAATTTCTCTGCCACTCTCTCACAGAAGTCTTGATCAGAAAGGAAGTAAAGGAGAGCAAAATAAATAAAAAAACTATAAATATCATACCATTTCAACAAACCTTTCGATAAATGAATTTACCAGTTCCGGCGCATCGGTATTGGAATTATGTCCTGCATTGTCTATCCATTTGATAGGAATGCCCGTCTTTTTATGCCATGCCTTGTTGTAGCGCTTTGTGGAACCCGCCTGATCGTGCTTGCCGCAGATCAAAAGTGCCGGACACGCAATTTTGTATGGAAGGTCTGCTTCCATGGCATCCGCCAGCATCCAGAATCCATGACCGGCAAGTTTGGCATACCGCTCTTTATCCTTGTCATATACCATCATGATATCCCGCATCAATTTCCTGCCGTATTCAGAAACCGCGCATCCATTTGATCCCGATTTTAAAAGCAATTTCCACGGATAATAGCGATATACCGGTTCCATCCTTTTGAGCAGCCATATCTCCATCCCCGTTACATACTGCCTTTGGAGTGGCGCGGAATCAATGGAGATAAAGCCCTTAAGTTTCCCCGGGAAGCACTCTATGAAAGCCTGCCCTACATATCCGCCCATGGATTGCCCGATGATGATGGGTTTATCCATCCCTTCCTTTTCCAAAATCTCATTAAGCCACCCGGCTTTATCCATCAGTGAAAAGGTCAGCTCAAACGGATAAGAAGATGCATGCCCCGGCGCATCCCAGACAAGAACCGTATATTTACTGCCAAAATACTCTGTCTGCTTGTCAAACAACCTGTGGTCAGCAGTCAATCCCGGAAGAAATACCAGTGTGTATTTGCTTTTTACCTGCTCTTTGTTTGTCCAATAATGAATCTTTCCGCAAGGTGTCCTATGTACTTTTTCTGTCATCTTTTCCTCGATTCCGAAAGCTTTCCTTCCGCCCCGTTTTTAATTCCATTATACATGCTAATATTTTTTGTCACAAGAAACTAATGGCGTATGGAGAAGTAATTCAATAAAATTTCTTTGATATGGTTATATCGTCTGGCATACGAATTTTCCACCCTGATAATCTGCAAATTATGCGCCCTGCAGATATCGTTCTTCTTCTGATCCCTATTCTTTACGACCTCATCTTCAAAATGTTCCTTCCCATCCAGTTCAATTGCAAGAACCGGGATCTCTTCATTCCCCAGCGCCTCATACACGACAAAATCAAAGCGTCCGCTATAAAATAAATCGCTGTAATTGATATTATCCTTAAATACATGGGAAATTGCCACCTCTTTATATACTTTGTATGCGCTTTGGGACAGCCAGATATTTTCCAATGCGTGCGTCAGATTCTGTAAAAATGCCTCTTCTGTCGCTGTACTGAATGGCTTGACACCCAGCGCTCTCGAGTTCGTCTGCTTTTGCGTCACTTTTGCCTGCCCGTTCGTTTTAATATACTGTACCAGTTCAAACAAATCATCCTCCGCATCTTTTTGATGCAGTCTTTCCAGGTTTTTCGTATTTGACAGCAAAATCAATTTTTCCCTCGCCCGGGAAGTTGCAACATTAATCAGCTCCTTATTATTTTTCAGCCACTCATAAGTTCCTGCTTTTGTATGGCTTGTGATTGCCGTTGAAAACAAGACCACATCCTTTTCATCCCCCTGAAAGGCATGGACAGTTCCACAGGTTACATTAGATAACTTTTCACTTTTCAGCATTTTCTCTATCAGATTTTTCTGATTGACAAAGGGAGTGATGACCCCGATCGTCTTATCTTTATTCGCTGCCGCATAGCGCACGATTTCCAACGCCTCGGCAGGCGCAGTATTTTTATAATCCGACTCGTCGCTTTGCACGTCCACATAAATAAGCGGATTCGTTTCTTTGCTCTGCGTCATAATCTGCAATTTGGAATTATAATATTTCTTATTGTTGAACTCGATAATCTGCTTATGGCATCGGTAATGGTTATGCAAAAGGATTTCATCGCTGACTGCGTCACACGCCAGATATGTTTTGTAAATGGAATTCTTTCGGTAATCGTAATCCTCCGAAACATTATATTTCTTTCGTAATTTTTGATTCGTCATTTCGTCCAGCACGATAACCGGATTAAGCTGCTGAGGATCCCCTACCAACATCAGGCTTTTTCCCCGTATCACCGGCACCAGCGATACCGCCGTATTGCACTGGCTTGCCTCATCGATAATCGTCATGTCAAACATGGGTTCCGGTTTTCCCAGACGGTGTGCAGATATACAGGTGGTTGCCACAATAGGAAAGATTTTCTGCAGCTTCCCGATATTTTCCGGCTCGCTTAAATATTTTGCAAAGGCTGCTGCCTGCTCTTCTTCCTCCGCTGCCATGACGATTTCTTTCAGCTCCTTGTTTTTGGGTTCATCGAGCTTCTTGATGTATTTTGCAGATGTGTAGTAAAGATACTTCGCAAGCTCTTCCGGATGGTCGTCCAGCAAGTCTAACGCCTGCGCATCAGTAATAACACCCGTTTTTTGGATTTCGCTGTTCACCTGTCTAAGCTGTCTTCCGCTTAAATCCGACTGGAATGGTACCATTTGCAGAGACTGCTTTCTCCTTTTCTCATATTCCAGCAGCCTGTTCAGCGTTTCGCTCCGCTCTTTTAAATCCAGCAATTCCTCATATCGCTTCAAAAGCTCCGACAGCCTTTTTGCACGTTCGATCCTGTCTCCTTTATTCCGATCCAATGTACTTTCAAACACCGTGATTTCCTGAACCTGTTCATACAATGTTTTTATGTAAATTAAAGCTTCTTTTACCTTCTCGTTATTACCCAGACGCAATATTGGAAACGGTATCGTCCTGCCTCTGTACTTCATGCCGGAGAGCTTCTCAAATACACTGTTGATGGGATGATTATTGTAGGAGGCGAACAGTACCGTTCTTTCGTTGAAAAAAGCTGTCACGATTGTGTTGATGATCGTATTCGTCTTACCTGTCCCCGGCGGTCCCTGAATATAGGCGACCGGATATTTCATTGCATTATTAATCGCCAGAAGCTGATCCATATTGACCTTCTGGTTAACCAGTGCAATCGGATATGCCTTTTTACGAATCGGACGGTTCAATAAATCACCAAAAAACGCTTTGATTGGCACTGCTACCTGATTTTTATGATACATATCGACAATTGACTCATACTCCTTGTGCAGATCCAATGCAATATCCATCCCCAGCCCTATTACATAGGGCATATCATCTACGCCAAGATTCTGCCCCCTTCGTCTGGTAATACAATCCTTTATCTTCTCCTGATTCGCCTCAAAGTCTATGAGCATCTCATACTCTTCTGCATCCAGATAGCGCCGTATATTTTCCATTGTTCCGTCCAAAGTATACTCCGTGCAGATTGTAATCTCCTCTTCCGGCAGCAGAACTCTTCTTTTCACATCCAATTGCAGCTTTCTGTATGCAAGCACATAAAGCCCTTTCGCAGTATGGATGCTCAGCACATTCATTGCAAGCTGCTGAATCTTTAGCCTTCCGTCCTTGTATTCCTTTTCCTCCGCCTTATACTGAAAATTCTGCACAATTGCCCGGAATTGCTCCTCACGCAGCTCGTAAGTCTCTCCTGTAAAACTCTCCCTGTCTAAAAAACGAACCAATTCAAAATCCGAATAATATGGAACGGTATCCATGCGGTTACACATTTCCAGATAGTTTAAGATTTTCAAATTGGCTATATTATCAAATAATCCTTTATATCTGTGTGGGTTTAAATAAATATCACGAACGAGTTTCTGATTGACAGGACAGTAAGAACCCTCTATCACTTTCGATGAGAGAATAGAATCAATATAAATATAGTCATAAGCATCCGTCGTGTATTTGCCAAGGTGAAGCCCGTCCACTGCCAGCGTACGCTTGGCAGCATTAAGATTGCGGATGCCTATCCAGTACTTTGTGATCTGCTTTTCCTTGTTGCAATACTCTATCCCCAGCCATTTTCCTTCATGTATGGCACGGAAGATGTCGCGGTAAATTGAATTCATTTCCCCTTTTCCCTGCTTTTCCATAGTTTTCCATAGAATTAGCACTTGATTGTATCGTAAGTACAGATTCTTCACTTTCTTGACACAAAAATTATAGCATATAACCATCTATATCACAATTACTCGTTAGCCCTTAAATTAAGGTAGAGTCTGCTATTATGGAGAGATAAGAAGGTTCCTTTATAACGGGCAGGAAGATCTCAATAAAAATCTACGATGAAATCCCCTTCCCCACATTAGGATACACCGCACAGTAAGCGGCATCCATAACAAAAATAAGCAGGAAAACAAGGCACAATGCCATCCGCCATTTCCTAGGCACACGTCCATACATTTTTTCATAAAAGGGTAAAAACAGGCATACCAATACACTCCCCAACAGCCCGAACATCACTGCCCCGAGCAGGCAGATCCTTCCGCTGACATTCAAAAAATGCCCGCTGTAATCCCACCATCTCACGCCAAAACGCCTTTCCAGAAAAAAGCTGGTCAAATACTCCAAGACAGAACAAAGCAGCATCGATAAAAAAAACACTCTCACAGGCTTTTTTCTATAGGAAGAAAAAAGCAGGCACAGCAAAATCCCCCCTACCCCATAAATGGGCAGATAGGGCCCCCTGTATACGCCTCTGTTGATAAAAGCATGTTCTGTAAACACATACAAAATTACTTCCCAAAGCCAACCTGCAAAGGCAAGCAAAAAAAACAATAACACATAATATTCAAACTCATGGGGCAGCCTTTTCTTTCTCATACTCCTTAGTATACCCCGTTTGCTGCTGAATTATATCACTGCCTGCCCTTTTCCATTTCCCCTGAAAATAACGGGCGATATTAAAACTTCCAGCCAGAAACCAGGTAAGCGCAGTCGCAAGCCAGACACCCCATACGCCAATCGAGGCAACCTTAGTCAGCGGTCCAGCAAGACAGATTCGCCCCAGCATCTCCACCAATCCGTTTAAAAAAGCAAATACCGCATCGCCTGTACCGTTTAAAAGTCCCCGCGTCGTATAGATTGATCCCAGGAACAAATAGAAACAGCTGGTAATCTTAAGTGCCCTTGCCCCAAGCGCTATCACTTCCGTCTCACTGACAAACAGCCGCATGATAGATTCCCCGCCCAGCTGTGCGATAGGCACCATGATAAGTGTAAACACCGCCATAATCAGCATCCCTCTTTTATAGCCCTGTCTCACTCTGTCAATCTTTTTTGCGCCGATATTCTGCCCTGTGTAAGTGGACATTGCAACTCCTAAAGTATCATAGGGCTGTTGCACCAACTGTTCCACTCTGCTTGTAGCTGTAAAGGCAGCAACCACAACGGAACCAAAGGTATTGACCACACGCTGCAGCGCAACGCAGGATATGGCAATCAGCGAAGTCTGAAATGCCAGCGGCACCCCCATCCTTACGCACCGCCAAATTATCTCCCAGTCTGCCTTTAACTGTTCTTTTTCTATTTTGAAAAAAGGATTCTTCATCAGTGCAAACACCAAACTCCCAATTCCTGCCAGCAGTTGGGCAATAATCGTTGCTGCTCCGGCTCCCGCAACGCCCCAGGAAAATCCCCGGACAAACAGCAGATCAAGGACAATATTCAGAACACTTGCACCAATCAGGAAGTATAAAGGCGTCTTCGAGTCCCCCACTGCCCGCAGAATCGCCGACACACAATTGTACAGCGCCACAGCCAGAACCCCCGCACACATAATCCGCATGTACATAACCGCATCGTCCAAAATATTCTCCGGCGTATGCAAAAAAATAAGAGCCGGTCTTGAAAGCACTGCCCCCAGCACTCCCATCAGGATGCTGACCGCAACCATAATATAGGCGCCGTTCGCAACCGCCTTTTTGACCCCGGCTTCATTCCCCGCACCGAAATTCTGGGAAATGACGATACCAGTCCCGCTTGCCATACCCACACACAGGGCAAAGAAAAGATAGGTCACCGAACCCGTGGATCCAACTGCTGCCAGTGCATCCGCCCCCACATACTGCCCCACGATCATAGAATCCACCAGATTATAAAGCTGCTGGAAAATATTCCCCACCACCATGGGCGCCATAAATGATAACAAGAGTCCCGCAGGTTCCCCTGTCGTCATATCCTTTACATACGTCTTCATTGCGCATCTTCCTTTTACGTATCTTAGAAAATTTGTCTTTTATCCGTATTATACTATACCTTTCCCCTCCCTTCTCACAAAATATGCTCATTTTTTAACACAATACTACTATTGTGGCAAAATAATAATTTTCACTGCAACACGCCGTGTTACACAAATACCAGAAAAAGCATATGATGATTGATAGACTAGCATTCTTCAATATGACATAATAAATAAGCAATGATCATTGGGAAAAATTAAATGGAGGAAAAAATGAGTTTAGGAAATAATATAAGTTTTTTGCGTAAACAGAAAAAACTCACACAGAAACAATTTGCTGACAAGGTAAATGTCACCAGACAGACCGTATCAAGGTGGGAAGCTGACGAAGTGATTCCGGAGCTGGATAGACTTGTGGAGATGTGTGAGATTTTTGCATGTAAACTGGATGCCCTTGTGAGAGAAGACCTGACCGGCCAGAGCGAAATTTATTCAGAAATAAAGATCAAAAGAATCGCCCCCTTTAAGGCAGCTGGCTATGTAATTGTTTCTTCAAATCCAGAAGACGATGCCCTGGGTCATATGGACAGATGGGCGGAAAACTGTGGTCTTAAAAAGGTATGTCCTAATGTCAAACTGATTAGCAAGAGATATCAAAAATGGAATTAATATTTGACAATCCTATATCCATCGATTATAATTACAACTAATTTCATACAAGTGATTGAATTGAAAAGCTGTGATAAGAAGAAGTAGCATGGGGTGAAGCATACAGAAAGCTGCCGGTTGATGAGAGGCGCATGGGAAGCCACATGTGAATACATCTTTGAGCTTCGCACCAAATAATCTCATGATTTAGTAGGCTGCGACGGTTCCTGCATCCGTTAACATGCTAGAGTATAAGCCCTGCGGGTCGTACTCGAAGAGGTAGACAGCGCGAGCTGTCTATGAACATTAGGTGGTATCACGAGATCTGACTCTCGTCCTATTGAAGGACGGGAGTTTTTTTCATAAGAAATTGTACCCCATGAAAGATAATTGGATGCGCAGCTTCGCTCACGACACAAAAGCCGCCCAACGGCAGAAAGAGAGGAAAAATGAAATGCAAACCAACGAAAAAAATTTAGAACAGGAAGTCAACCAGCAGATGCGTATCATCCTAAAGGGCACCGCGCAGCTGATTGGAGAAGAAGATTTAAGGACAAAACTCGCTCTCTCCATCCGCACAGGAATCCCCCTCACCGTCAAGCTTGGACTCGACCCCAGCGCCCCGGATATCCATCTGGGACACACAGTCGTCCTCCGCAAGCTGAAACAATTGCAGGACCTAGGTCATCACATCGTCATCATTATCGGCGACTTCACAGGACGAATCGGGGATCCCACCGGAAAATCAAAGGGACGCCGCGCACTTTCGGACAGGGAAATCCTCGTCAACGCCCAGACCTATCAGGAGCAGGTCTTCCGCGTGCTCGACAAAGCCAAAACAGAAATACGCTACAATGGAGAATGGCTGGAGCTTTTAAATTTGGAGGAGATCATCAGGCTTGCCTCCACCACCACCGTTGCCCGCATGCTGGAGCGGGACGATTTCCAAAACCGCTACACCCACAATACCCCGATTGGTCTGCATGAATTTCTTTACCCACTCATGCAGGCTTACGATTCCGTTGCCATAAGTGCAGACCTGGAACTTGGCGGCACCGACCAGACCTTCAATATCCTGATGGGACGCACCTTGCAGAAATCTTTAGGCAAGGTGCCTCAAGCTGCCCTTTTTATGCCCCTATTAGAAGGTCTTGACGGCGTGGAAAAAATGAGTAAAAGCCTTGGAAACTACATCGGCGTGCAGGAGGACGCAAGCGTCATGTTCAAAAAAGTAATGGAAGTGCCCGATTCCCTCATTATCCGCTACTTTGAACTTGCAACCGATATCTTGCCCGACGAACTGGATAAAGTAAAAGCCTCTCTCGCTAACGGCGCCAATCCCAAAGACTGCAAACTGCTCCTTGCCCGCACCATTACTTCCCTCTACCACACGCCCCAAGAAACCGCCGCTGCCGAAGAGTTCTTCCGCCAGGCTTTTACCAACAGGGAAATCCCCCAAGAAGTCCCCTCTCTTCCCCTCCCGCAAAATATCAACACTTTGCAGGAAACCATCCCTTTCCTTGTAAAAGGCGGCTACGCCGCAAGCAACAATGAATTCCGCCGCCTGCTCACCCAAGGCGGAATCTCCATAAACGGTCAAAAAACCGCCTCCCTGCATACGCCCATTAAAATCGGTGATGTGATAAAAATAGGCAAAAAGACATTTGTCAAATTAGATAGAACCACCGCTTAACTTGCGATACTCTCTGGGCGTTGTATTATAGAAGCGTTTGAACATCTTGGCAAAATTGCTCGGGCTGTCAAACCCGCACAAAGCCGCGATTTCCGTCAAGGTCAGATCTTCTGCGAAATGATGATGGATGTAATCTAACATCTTAGTGGTTCTTAAGTGATCCTGATGGAGCCTCTTATCCTCCACCTTGATCTGCGACTCAAATTGTTGATATAGGGAAAAGCAGATGCGGGACAAATTGTCCCTGACAATAAATTCATACCCCGGCGCATCCGATTCCAGCGCCGCAAAAGCCTCCTCAAAAAGAGCGATCTGCTCTCCATGCTCTTTAGCCTTCAGTAAATACCCATCCGGCGAAGCGGCAATCAAAGGCAAAATATATTTCTTTGCAAACACGGAAACTCCAAAGAACCATGTGCTTTTAATTCCTTAAATGCGCGGTTGACGCTCACACCGCATTTCTGTAATCCCATTTTTATCGCCGCCCTTTTCCGCGTAAGTCGTTTTTGTTATATTATACGTCCAAAATGGGGTTGCATCAACTCTGATCTTCCTGTATTCTATTTGCAATACGGCATTTTTACGCATTCTATGCAAAGGAGGAACGTCAAGTGTTTCAGTTATTATTGGCTATCATTTATCTTGCATTTATCAGTCTGGGGCTTCCCGACTCTCTCTTAGGCTCCGCATGGCCTGTCATGTACCAGGAACTGCATGTGCCTGTTTCTTATGCCGGAGGCATCTCCATGATCATTGCCTTCGGGACGATTATCTCCAGCCTTTTAAGCGACCGGCTCACCAGAAGGTTTGGAACTGGTCTCGTCACCGCCGGCAGTGTGTTCATGACCGCCGCTGCTCTTTTTGGTTTTTCCATAAGCCACTCCTTTCTGGCGTTATGTATCTGGGCAGTTCCCTACGGTCTCGGCGCTGGCAGCGTGGATGCTTCCCTGAATAATTATGTAGCCCTCCACTATGAGAGCAGGCATATGAGCTGGCTCCATTGCATGTGGGGTGTGGGCGCATCCCTGGGACCTTACATCATGGGCTTTGCCCTGACCGGAGGAAAAGGCTGGAATATGGGGTACCGCTATATTGCTATTTTGCAAATAATATTGACTGTTATTTTAATATTCAGCCTTCCACTTTGAAAAAAGCGTCCGGATCAAATATTAAATTCTGATTCAACATCAGATATTGTCTCTGACAGACCCCTTTCTCTGCGCGAAATTATAGGGATTCCGGGAGCAAAGGAAGTTATGATTACCTTTTTCTGCTATTGTGCCCTGGAGCAGACAGCCGGCTTGTGGATCAGCAGCTACCTTGTCCTCCGCAGGAACCTCCCCACTCAGACAGCCGCCTCCTTTGCCGGATGGTTCTATATCGGAATCACCATCGGCAGAGCCTTAAGCGGTTTCCTCACCATGAAGCTGAACGATACGCAGATGATCCGCTTAGGACAAATCATCATCCTCTCCGGCTGCCTTACCTTACTATTGCCTTTAGGCAGCCAGATTTCCTTTATTGGGTTGATTTTGATTGGTTTAGGATGTGCACCCATCTATCCTTGTATCATCCATTCCACCCCGGCACATTTCGGTGCCGATAAATCCCAGGCTGTCATCGGTGTCCAGATGGCTTCTGCTTATGTCGGCACCTGCCTGATGCCTCCCCTGTTCGGTCTTATTGCAAATCATATCAGCATTACCCTATTTCCAATCTACTTATTGCTGATCCTGATTATAATGTTCATCATGCACGAAATGCTGCTGAAAAAATGTATATAAAAGTCTCCAAAAATCCCGCCTTTACAAGCAAATGATAAAGGCGGGATTTTTAAAGAATATACGCACTACTTCTCGCGAAACGTCCACACAAAAAATGGTACCAGCGCCACCGCAGGAATCAGACACAGCCATAGGCGCTGCCCTGTAGGCACTCTTGTAAGGACGATAAACCAAACCAGTACAATCGCCAGCATATTGGCGGAAATGATTTTGAAGATTTTTCTTCTTTTCTGGGAAATGCTGCCGTCCTCCACCGTCTCTGGATGGGTCATGCTGCAATATACCACCGCCCCGAACCGTCCTATGACTCGCTCCGCAGTGTACTCCACCCCATTGATTTCAAAGACCGGATACATCCCTTCCTTCGTGATGACGAGATGCAGCTTATTTTCCTCCGCATACGCCAAAAGCGCATCTGTAAATTCACGGGGATTCATGACCATCGTATCCGGTCTGAATGTGAATTTCCGCATCCCCTCCTCCTTCTTCACCCGCTTGTAATCATTTAGAATCGACATAAAGATTCCTCCCTTCTCTTCCATCTTATCCATTTTCAGAAGCACATCCTCTACGTCCAGTGTTTCAAGCTGCGTATGGCACAGTTCCACACAGATACTGATACAGGATTCCAGCTCGCTCCTCTTTTCCAAAAGACCGTCCAGATGCATTTGGATTGCCACGTCAAAAGCGATCTCCTCATCCATAATCCTGCGAATATCCTCTATGGGCATATCCAGCTTCCGAAGCATTTTAATAGTCATGAGTTTCCTTACATCTTCCTGATGATACTCCCGATACTGATTGACTTCGTTTCTCGATGGATGAATCAATCCCTTCTTTTCATAGAAACGGATATTCTGTTTGGTGATTCCCGTCATGCCTTCCAGTTCATTGATATTCACTGCTTAATCCTCCTTGCTTCTATAGGCAGAGTATAAGGGTTATAGTTGGTATAAGGTCAAGAAATATTTTAATATTTTTATTTTTGCAGTTATAACCGCGAAAATTAATAAATAATTATTGTTATGCAGTTATAAATGAATTATAATGTACCTATACTACTTTAAGAGGTGATTAGCCAAAATGATTAAACGCGAAATGTATATGAAACAGATTCGTCCTTTTATGAATAACGATCTGGTCAAAGTACTGACCGGAATACGCCGCTCGGGCAAATCCGTTATGCTGGATTTGATTAAACAAGAACTACTTTCTTCCGGCATTTCCGATTCCCAGTTTCTTACAATCAATTTTGAAACAATGTCTAACGCCAGATATTGCACAGCCCAATCTCTCCACGACCGAATCGAAGAATTTTTTTCATCCGCGGAAGGCAGGACATATCTTTTTTTTGACGAAATACAGGAAGTTAAAGACTGGGAACGCTGCATCAATTCCTGCCGCACAGAGTATGATTGTGATATCTACATCACCGGTTCAAATGCAAAACTGCTTTCCGGCGAACTGGCAACCTATCTTGCCGGACGTTATGTGGAATTTGTCATTTACCCCTTTTCTTTTACAGAATTTTTGGAAGTAAGCAGGTTAAGAGAACCCTCCATTGATGTTTCTCTTGCTTTCCGCAATTACATTTTGACCGGCGGGATGCCTTTTCTCGCAAATCTGCTCGGCAATTCAGATGCTTGTACACAATATCTAAAGGATATCTATAATTCCGTCGTCCTAAAAGACGTAGTCAGGCGCAACAGCATCCGTGACGTGGGCCTATTGGAACGGACCATTACTTATATGCTGGCAAATGTCGGTCATTCTTTCAGCGCCAACAGTCTAAGCAAATATTTTAAAAGTGAAAACCGCTCCATATCACACGAGACAATTCTGAATTATATAAAAGCATGCACGGATGCGTTTCTTTTCTATAAAATAAGCAGAGAAGACCTTATCGGTAAAAAAATTCTCTCCGTCAATGAAAAATATTATGTTGCCGACCATGGACTGCGTGAAGCCGTCTACGGGTCCAACAATCGCGATATGGATCAGATTCTTGAAAATATCGTCTGCTTGGAATTGCTCCGCCGGGGCTACCATGTATCCGTAGGCAAAACAAATACAAAAGAAATTGATTTTGTATCGGTTAAAAACGGACAGCGGCTGTATATTCAGGTTTCCTATCTGCTCGCCAGCGAAGAAACCATAGAACGCGAGTTTGGCGCCTACAAAAATATAGCAGATAATTACCCCAAATATGTACTCTCCATGGATGAGTTTGACATGAGCCGAAATGGCATCAAACATTTCCATGTCCGCGATTTTCTTTTGATGAAGGAATGGAATTGATGTCATAAGCGCACTTCATCATTTGGCGGCAAAGGAAGGACCTTTGCCGCCAAATCTCCAGCCCCCAATTTTCTTAGCAAAATACAATGATTCTTGAAGGCGTCGTCTGGGGCGGAATGCTTCTCGTAGTAACACTGTAGTAGACAAGCAAGGTCTGGTTCGCCGGATTGCAGTCAAACCGCTGTCCATTCGACGTTCTTACCATCGTATTCCCCGCAATATTCAGCTGCAAAGAGCGGTCCGCAGCCAATAGATTCCGGTCAAAATGATTCAGCATCACCTGCTCATTCCTGCCGATTACCGTGACCAGCTGTGCCCGGTACTGAGGCGGAAAAATTAAAGGCATAGGCAGGGAAGCATCATAAAACGCTGCAATCCGCATTCCCACCCGAAGCTGTATATCATCGATTACCTGCGTCTGTGCACCTACCACAAAGTTCACGATTCCGTCATCGGAACGCATCATCACCATTTGGCTACAGCAATCATTTCCTCTGGTAATATTTACAATAACACCCGTTACAGGGACAAAATCTTTATACGACATAAATCTACCTTTTTTATTTAAATTATGCTTCCGAATCAAAGGGGTTCCTGGTAGAAGGCGGAAGACAGGTATGATCTTTGCAGATATAGTAAGTCGTCTTTCCATCGATCCTTTTATATTCCTTTGTCTCCCTCAAAAGAATCCTCACATCCGCATAAAGCGGCAGTTTCCTTCTGATTTCCGTTTCCTCCTCCTGTTCTGACAGAACAACCGTTATTTTTTGTGGCGGATTCAAATAAAACAGCAGGGAAGTTAAGAACATGCAATGTCCTGCGGGGTAAGCGCCTGCTTCCCCCGATAAGAAGGCAAGTTGTCCCTTTGCCAGACGCTCATACGCTTGATCATCCAAAATCTGAAAAAGGCGCACCAGGCAATATGCCATCACCGAATTTCCGCTGGGCAGGGCGCCGTCGTAAGTTTCCTTAGGCTTCATGATCAGGCTGTCATTTCCCTCGCCATACAAGAAATATCCGCCTCCGGCTTCATCCGCGAACTGCCTTCCGGCTTCCTTACAAATCTGCTCCGCCCGATTCAAATAAGCCTCTTCTAAAGTGGCTTCATATAGGCTGATAAGCGCCGCCGCATAGTAGGCATACTCGTCCAAAAAACCTTTCACAAAGCGTATATGGTTCCTGAAACTTACATAAAGGGTATTGCCATATGCAAGGCTTTTCTCCACGAACTGCTGCGCCTGCTTCGCCGCCTTTAAGTAATCCTCTTTACCTGTGGCACGGTAAAGCAGCGACAGAGCACAAATCGTAAGGCTGTTCCAGGAAGTCAGAATCTTGTCGTCCATATGAAGCCTGTAGTGCGTTTTCCGATAGGAATACATCAGTTCTTTTTCCCCCTCGAAGGAATCGGACAACGCATTTCCATTCAATAGGTTGGGAATATTCCTGCCCTCAAAATTTCCTCTTTCTGTTATGCCGAAATGCTTGCAGAACCGCTCTCCCCGTTCTTTCCCCAAAAGCTTTAGCACATCCTCATACCGCCAGGTATAAAATCTGCCTTCCTCTCCGCCGCTGTCCGCATCCTGGGCAGAGTAAAACGCTCCCTCCTTATCCCGCAGATCGCGCAGAATATATGCTGCAGTCTTTTCCGCCGTATCCAGAAACCCTGCATCCCCTGAAATCTTATATGCTGCCGTATATGCCATGATTAGCAAGGCATTATCATATAACATCTTTTCAAAATGAGGAATCAGAAAATACTTATCCGTAGAATATCTGGAAAAGCCAAAGCCAATGTGATCAAAGATACCGCCCCGGCGCATCATTTCAAGGGTATGGGATGCCATAAAAAAGGTATTCTTTTCCCCACGCGCCTGTGCATAGAGCATCAGAAATAAAAGGTTATGCGGCGAAGGAAACTTAGGCGCGCCGCCGAAGCCGCCGTGTTTTTTATCAAAATTACGAGCAAAGAGCTTTGACGCCGCGTCCGGCAGCGACGTATCTATATGTTCACAGAAACTGCCGTCTTCTGCCCAGACATGGGTAAGAATACGTTCCGCCGACAAAATCAGTTCTTCTTTATTGCTTTTCCATTGCTCTGCAATCACAGTTAGCAGATCATGCATCCCTGCCATGCCCCTAGAGGATATAGGCGGAAAATACGTACCCGCAAAAAAAGGCTTTTGATCCGGCGTCATGAAAATGCTCATAGGCCATCCGCCGTTTCCCGTCAGTGCCTGACAGACGGACATATAAACGCTGTCGATATCCGGACGCTCCTCCCTGTCAACCTTGATTGATACAAAGTTCTTGTTCAGGATTTCTGCGATTTCCAGATTTTCAAAACTTTCCTGCTCCATCACATGGCACCAATGACAGGTGCTGTAACCAATACTTAAGAAAACAGGCTTGTTCTCCGCCTTCGCCTTTACAAAGGCTTCCTCTCCCCAGGGATACCAATCCACCGGATTTTCTGCATGCTGTAAAAGATAGGGGCTGCTCTGATCCTTTAAATGATTACTCATAAATACCTTCCTTTCTTATCATTTGTATTTTGTGTAATCATTTATAAATTATGCAGTTTTCTCGGTAGCACACTGCAGCGCTACTGCAGTTCCTCCATCATCATCTGAAGCAGCATTATGTGATACTCCTCATCTTTTATGATCCTTACAAGCACTGCATTGACATAAGGGTCATTAATCATATTGATATGCATCTGATATTGATTGATGGCATCTCTCTCAGCTTCTATGTCTGCAAGCAGCATCTTTTTCACGTTTTCAGGGATTGTCAGATATTCCGGGGTCCACATCCTGGCCCTTCCGTTCTGCTGCCTCGCCACAAAATCAACATTGCCGCCGAGCAGGTAAATCAACTCACCGAGCTTTTGCAGATGCATCATCTCCGCCATGGCGATTCCCAGAATCGTCTTTGCCATCCCGCATCTGTCACAGGACAAACGATTTTCATTGTTGATATACTGAGTGGTTGCAGAAAGTTCTGACACCGCCCCACAGTAATCATTGCTCAGCAGATTTGCATAAACCGGATTTCTGCCTGCGACCTGAATCGGTGGATATGGCAGATCCACCATGACCGGCTTTACCCCTGCAAAACTGCAGGTGTTGACAAGGATGTTCTCTCTTTCTTCCATTTACAGTTTCTCCTATACCATCTTTCTATAAATAGTATATGGCAACTTTTCTGTAATGTACCGCTTGCGCTATGAGAGGGTGATTTCATCCCCGCTGTGCACATAGAGAAGCTGCTCGCCCATACATTCCTTCATAATCTGATAAGGCAGCTCTCCTGTGCAATGTCCTGTATAATATTTTGTTTCCGTTTGTTTCAGTTCCTTGGCGATTTCCTTGATAACAGTCAAATCTTCTTCAGTATAATCTGATTTTTTTCTCATATGGAATCCGCTGATGACCGCATCAGGTTCTGCTCCGTATATTTCACAATACTTTTCGAGAATATTCAAGATTCCGTTATGGGCACACCCCGAAATCAATATCTTCTTCCCATTCTCCTCCACCACAAGATATTGCTCGTGCACAAACTCATCCTGAATAAATTTCCCCTCTCTGTTAATCTTCAATTCCCGGTTTCCTGCAGGCCACAGTCTTCTTCCCGTCACGCCGCTAAAAAGAAAGAGCTCCTCATCGATTCTCTTATCCCCCTCAATCAGCTTAAGCTGCGGAAGCTCCATAATCCTTCTGTCAATTCCGATATATCTTTCCATCGCATCGTTTTTGTGATAGTACGCTTCCCCTGCCGTGCTCTGCATGAAGATCAAAGCGCTGGGATTCCTGTCTGCAAATGCCAGGATCCCCCCTGCATGGTCATAGTGCCCATGGCTTAAAAATACCATCTCCACTTGGCGCAGATCCACACCCAGCTTTTCAGCATTTAAAAGAAACAACTCCGTAGCCCCGGTATCTACAAGGATTTTATGCTTTAAAGTCTCCACATAAAAGCTGAGCCCGTGCTCAAACCCGCAGCAGCTGCTGCCCTGCGTATTTTCAACCAGATTAATGATTTTCATTTTCTGTCTCCACAAGCCGGCATACATCTATCCAGCCCTCTTCCCCTGCATATCTTTCCATTTCTGGTATGGTAAGTTCGATTGCACTGTTGCTGCTGCCGCAGGCAGGAAACACCGTCTCAAACCGTTTCAGGGATTCGTCTAGGTACACCTTTACCCCTTCCTTCACCGCAAACGGACAGACGCCGCCCACTGCATGTCCCACCAGCTCCGTCACCTGGTCTGCTGAAAGCATCTTTGCCTTTGTCCCAAACTGCTTTTTATACTTGGGATTATCCACCTTGGCATCTCCTGCCGCCACAATAAGCACTGCCTGCCCTTCCACCAAAAAGGAAAGGGTCTTGGCAATTCTGCTGGGTTCACACCCTAACGCCTGTGCCGCCAGCGCAACTGTTGCACTGGATACCGGAAATTCCCGGATGCGCTCCTCCATCCCGTATTGCCTGAAATATTCTTTTACCTTGTCGATTGCCATGTCCATTTCCTTCCTATCTATTATCCTATATTTTGGAAAAAGCCGCTTGTCACCAAGCGGCTTTTATATGTATCCAGCTCCAATTGTACCTTTATTTACCAGCACTTATCAAGCGAAAGATTAAAGTCAATCTTATAAGGGCTGTCGGCTGCTGCCTTCAATTCTTCATAAATGGTCTTTCTTTCATCACTGCTCTCAAAAGTCCAATATTCATAGCCGATGAAATACCCCTCCATAAACTGATCCCATGAATCATAAGAGTTTTGAATCTCTTTTGCAACCTCCAAAGACTTTTCCAATGCCTCTTCCTTTGAATAGTATCCTGCAAGATATGCATCTGCCAGAATCGTCATCATACGGCTGTAATCCCATGCCGCTATGCCATGCCCCTGATTTGCCTCATAATAAGTATACCAGTCCACATAACTCTGTGCCTCGGCATCGCTTACCGTAAAATTAGCAATCATAAAATCCTTTTTCTTATCAGCAGGCAGGTCGCCGATTCCCAGTTCCTTCAGATAAATCATTTCATTTGCGAATTCTACTCCATGACCCTCTGTTTCCAGCATCTTCAGCGTTTTATCCACACCGCTGCGGTCTGTAATCTCCCAATAATCCGTCAAAAACTGTTGCACTACAGCTTGGTTCGATTCATTCTCTTCAAGCCCGCCATACACATTATAGTCCCATCCATTCGTCTTTATCAAAATTGCGCAGGTAGCATTGAACCATTGGAGTGTCTCATCCAAACTTGCGCTTGCAGGTGCAGGAGCGGGAGTTGCCTGTGTTCCTTCCGCTTCAGCCGCCGTCTCCACTGCATCCTCAGGCACGTCCTCGTCGAAAGTCGCACACACTTGCTGAAAATATTCTGTTTTCTTATCATCTAATGCCGGCGCTGCGTATAAAATACTATAGTAGGCATATTCCGTCTCGCCATACACGATATAGCCGTCTCCACTTACATCCTCAAGGTTGACTGAACCCTTATAAGCCTCTATTCCGCTTAAACCGGAAATTGCCGGCTTCGCCATTTCTTCTGCCTCAGATACGGCAAAGGAATCCTCCACCATATCCCTTAAATCACCAATGTCAGAGAGGTTGGTATAAGCCGCCTTGGGCATCTGCATCACCACGATTCCCTCTGTCTCATCCTGCGTAAATGCCGCAATCCAGTTATCCACTCCCATATCCTGCGCATTCCAGCTCTCATCCATGCGAATCGTCACCGTTTTGTCCGCAGAAGCAAACTCCCGCATAATCGTTTCGGAATCTTCCTTGCAAGCAGTAAGCATCATTACCGCTGCCATAATAAGAATGATACATGATTTCTTTAATCGCCCCATAATTTCCTCCCCTTTCAAAACTTCTACTACTTTTTATATCTCTTTACCGTAGATTTGTCAACATCTTCCGGTTCTTAATTTGGAAATTTTCTCCAATTATTTTAGGTAAATTCTCATGCACTGTACCAATTGTTCCGCATCTAACGGTTTCGTAATATGTTCATTCATGCCCGCCTGTTTGCTTGCAATCACATCATCTGTAAATGCATTGGCCGTCATGGCTACAATCGGTATCTCTCTGGCATCGCTGCGCCCGGCTGCTCTGATCGCTCTTGTCGCCTCATAGCCATTCATGACGGGCATCTGTACATCCATAAAAATCAAATCGTAATATCCTGCTTCCATCTCTATAAATTTATCTAATGCCTGCTTCCCATCTTCAACGCTTTCCACCATGACGCCTGTGTAACCAAGAATTTCCTCCGCTATCTCGCGGTTGAGCTGGTTGTCCTCCACCAGGAGGATTCTTCTGCCTTGAAACTTCTGATTTGACAGATCTTCTTTCAAATTTTCAATTTTCTTTTCCTGCACGCCCTTTGTCCCTAAACAATTTCCTGCATCTGCCTGCGGACGGTCCTGCTTCTTCAAAAAGATGGTAACTGTAAATCTGGATCCTATCCCCTCCTTGCTTTCTATATTAATATTGCCATTCATTTTGTGAACAATATTGAGTGCAATCGCCATACCTAGACCGGTTCCTTCTATTTTGCTTACACGGGAATCCTCTGCACGGCTGAAAGGCTCAAAAATCTGACTCTGAAATTCATCTGACATTCCAATTCCATTATCGCTAAAAATAAACTCATAGCATCCATACCCATTTACCTTTGAATCCTTTTCATTTACTTCAATCTTGATTCTGCCACCTGGCGGTGTGTACTTCACAGCATTGCCAAGAATGTTCATAAATACCTGCTGAAGACGCATGACATCTCCGATTACGCTTTCATGCACGACTTTGTCCATGTGCAGAGTCAAATCATGCTGTTTTTGCTGTTGCACCGGACGGATCATGGTGAGCAGATTGTTCATTAAATCGGATAATTTGAAAGGTTCCTCTACAATGTCTACTTTTCCTGACTCTATCTTACTCATATCGAGAACATCATTAATCAAACCAAGTAGATGTGTGCTTGAAACCGTTATTTTGTTCAGGCAGTCTGCAACCCTCTCCCTGTCATCAAGATGAGCGCCTGCAATCGCCGTCATTCCCATGATTGCATTCATGGGCGTACGTATATCATGGCTCATCCTCGATAAGAAATCGCTTTTAGATGCATTTGCATACACTGCTGATTCATATGCCTCTTTCAAAATCCGCTGTGCGCTCTCTTCCTTCCTTTTGCTCTCCGTCACATCCTGTGCCAGATATAATACTTTTCTGGGCTCCTTTCCAACCGTCTCTGAGAGAATCACCGTGGCACGAATCCAGCCATTGTCTATAATCTCTCCATTCTCGTGCACAATTCTGCGGTATTCCACTGCCTCAAAAGGATGCTCCCCGCTTAAGCACTCACGCATGTGCGCCGTATCCATCACATCTAAATAAGATTCCCTGTCTTCAGGATGTACAAACATAGAGGCATACGTCCTGAACGCTTCCTGGCAGCTTCTCGCATTCTTGAGCGCGTCTTTGACTTCCTCCATCTGGTTAACCATCCTAAAAGTATCCATCTCCAAATCCAGATAATAAGCGGCAAAAAACAGGCTGCTCATACTTTCAATGATATGGTTCTTTTCTATTTTTTCCCTTGCCTGCTCCGCTTCCTTCTGCTTTTCCCCGGTAATATCCCTCCCAAGCATATTTACAACTACCGTCTTGCCCCGCCTGATAAAATAAATATGCGACTCCGTCCACTTGGTCTGCGGCAAACTCATTCTGAACTGACAAATAATTTCTGCATAATCCTCCACCGCTTCTGCTTTTCTGCGTAAATTCTGTATTGAAAACGTTTCCGCAAAATAAGCTTTATCCTCCTCGAAAACCACATCATCTAATGCCATTTGATAGAAATGCTCATAATTTCCTGAACATATTTTTCCAGCTTCCCCCACTTTATTCAAATAGATTCTGTCGCAGGCACCTGTCTCTAAATTTATGACGCTCATCACACTATACGCTGATCTGAAGATAGCTGCCATCTGCTTATCATTCTGACGATATGCAGCTTCCTTCTGTGTGCTCTCCCTATCGTCTGCCTGTGGCGTAACGGCAATCGAAAATGCAGGGATCGCATCTTCCCATAAAATCCTTGTCACCGTAACATCCACTGCCTTTCCAAAAGGATCGTTGAATTTGACGGAACGGCTCTCTTTTTGATTCCCTATGATTAAAAGCGGACAATTTACACAGGACCCCTCCCACAATTCGTGGCAGGGGATTCCTGTTTGAACTTTCGGAAATACTTCCTTTATCCGCTTATTAAAATACAAAATCTTATGGTCGTCCTCACGTATCACATAAACTCCCGTCATCTGAAGGGAATCCAAAATCGCTTCATAATCTTTTGCCTTCACCGAAATTCACTCCTCTTGTACTTATATGAGCTGATTATGGTCCACCTTGAAATACTGAATATCCAGAAAACTCTTACAGTCTTTATTGTATAGTCTATTCAAATCATTGTCAAAGCCAAGCAATACCCACGGCATAGTTTGACCAATATATTCCAGCGTCTCCAATGCATTCTGCTCCCCGGCAACTGAAATTTCAGACTGCCTTTTGGTAAATACGTTCTGTGATTCATATTTCTTTTTGTCAATCGTATTCAGGACAACGCTATATGTGGTACCTGTCTTGATTCCGTTCGTACGGTGCGTAGTCGTCTTCTGATAAGCCCAAACAATCTCATCATTTAAGAGCACATGCGGTTTGCTGCCAATCATAAAAAAGGTCAATCTCCGTCCTATTCGGAAATCATCCGGTTTCAAAATGATTCTGGCTCCCTGGTATTCAAGATCAGCCTCCGCCTCTCCAAACCCGGCATCTGCAAGTTCTTTCTTAAATGTCTTAAGACGCCCGCCCCTTATGGCGCTTATGATCATCCAGCTTCCAATGAGCACAAAAAGGAGCGCAAACGCTGCAAATGTGCATGACACCACCGCGCTATTCGTCGGTATCACCTCTGTATTAATAAAATAAGGCAGCGTATATTCCTCGAACTCTTCCTCCGTCAGCCCAGCACCCATAAAATATTCTCTGAGGAACTCATAATCCTCATCCGGCATTTTTTGTATTTCGCCATTATACATAATTGGATCACAAGGTTCGTTATAATAAGTAGCTTCCGCCATCGCCTCCATCTTTTTTTCATCAGAGGCTGGAACCTTGATTCCCATATAACGGTAATCCGTTGCATTCGCGTCTCCTGTCCAGATAACATAGTACAGATCGGTGGTACGGGTATAATGTGTCTGGGTGTTTTCCTCATATTCTTCTATGTAGCACCCAAAATTAGCATCCAATGTGACATCCACCAACAGATTTGCCCTGATTTCATCAGGCGCCAGGGTCTCAAACGCTATATTTCCCTTCATCGCCCCCATCACTCTCGGAAATAGAAACACCAATGCCGCACCTCCGATAATCAGAAGCAGAATCGCCGGAAACATCCTCTTTTTGATGCTTCTTTTCTTAAGTTCTTCAAACATATGCTCTCTCCTTTACCCTTCATGCCTCTATTCATGCTCTGATTGATCCCATCCGTCCATGATGTTCTTGAACGCCTCCAGCACCTTGGGATTGAATGACCCGCACTCGCCTTCAAAAATCATATTCACAGCTGTATCATGTGAAAATGCCTTTTTGTACACCCTCGGCGAAATCAGTGCATCGTACACGTCTGCCACTGCCACCACCTGTGCCCATATGGAAACTTCGTCACCCTTAAGCCCGTCGGGATATCCCTTTCCATCCCAGCGCTCATGATGGTGCCTGCAGATATCATAACCATACTGGAAGATTCCCTCATCCATGATATTAGGAATACTGGAAAGGAGCTCACATCCCCTTACCGTATGCAGCTTCATCTCCTCAAACTCTTCCTGGGTAAGCCTGCCAGGCTTATTCAAAATGCCGTCCGGTATGGCTATTTTTCCTACGTCATGGAGCATGGCTGCTGTAACGATTTTTTCAATTTCCACATCCGCCAGCGTATACTCAGGATAAATCCTTATCACCTCAAGCATCAGTTCCCTTGTCAAAACGCAGATACGTTTTACATGCTCGCCGGATTCGCAATCCCTGAATTCAATCGCTGTGGCAAGCACCTCCACGATGGACGTCATAAGTTCATTCAATTTCTTCGCCTGACTGCGCACCCTCTTTTCCAAAGCGTTCCTGTAATCATATAGTTCAATGACACTGCTGATCCTGCACCTTAAAAATTGTGTCACAAAAGGTTTCCTTATGACATCCACTGCCCCTAAATTATAGCCCTCGAGCAGCATCTCCTGACTTTCTGCCGCAGTAATAAGGAACACTGGAATTCTCTTTATCTTTCCATTCTCGTTCATTGCGCGCAGCACTTCAAGTCCGTCTACATCCGGCATCAGCAGATCCAAAAGCACAGCCACGATATCCTTTCTCTTACCCAGAATATCAATTGCCTCCTGCCCGCCTTCTGCCTCCACGATATCATAACTATCCTTAAAAATTTCTGCCAGCATAATCCGATTAATATCAACATCATCCACAATCAGTATTGTTTCTTTCTTCCTCATTATATCCTCCACTGTACTGTATCTTTTTATTATAATCCGACACTTGCTGCGTATGCATCTGCCTCCTGCATTTACCACATCACCACATTTTTATGTCTACTCTTTATCATATATGATAGACAAAATTTTTTCAACAAATATCGACGCATATCTCCACCTATTTTATGGCATTTTTACATCATTTAATTAAGGGGAATGCTGCCTCCACTTGTAAAATTCGTGCACGATGCTGCGGTATCCCCATTCTTTCATTGTGTTGTACCGTATTCTGTAATTTCCTTTGTAATGTCGTCCTGTGACTGTATATCGGATGTATTGCTGCATATAAGCATCGATTTCCCTCAGTCCTGTATCTACAGTCAGGTTGGGGAAAAACCATCTGTTCCAGCAAAATTCGTCTTCAGCCTCATCCTCATTTTTCCCAGATCCGTAAAATTTCCGGTTCATGGCACGGATAAAACCGATGGCTGCTTTCTCCCCCGAAAGTCCCTTCTTTCGCTGCCAGCGCCGCAGTGCCTGCGCCTTACGCCTGATTCTTGACTTTGTCTTTTGGATGGTGTGGGCAGATAAATCAATCTCCCCTTTTTGACAACAGAATCCTGTCTCCTGACCTCACCCTTTCCTCTAAGAGCATCTTTTCAAAGAGCTGGTACAAAAAAGAATCCTCCTCCTTCAAAAAGACCAGCTTTGAAAGCAGCTTTTCCACCTTAATGGAGTTAAAGTAATTACTGACGTCCACTTTCAGGCAGTAGCTTTCCGCCACCCGCTTGTCCATCCGAAGGCGCATGACGGCGCTTCCCGCACCGATTCCCCGCCGAAAGGCATAACAGTTGCTGCAAAAAAGATCGTCATACCGGTAAAGACAAAAGGCAATAAATTTAAGAAAAATTCCTTCATCCCCTTCAAAAGAATATACCACCCTTTTCTTTTCCGTGCCCTCTTTATTCACAATCCGCTTTATAGGCAGTTCAGAAGGGAACCGCCCCTCCTGCCATGCCCTGCAAAGGGGCAGATATGCCTTCCTGCCGATAAACTGCCGAATCTGTTCCTCTTCTGCTTTCGGAAGATGCTGCTTTTCTATTTTATAATTCAAAAATCCTGCCAGCCCTCTTCACTGGCGCATGTATGTAAAATGGATGTACGCATATGATTTTCCCATTAAAATAAGAGAGAGAAACAGCTTTGAAAGCAATAAAGCCGTGCTTATTGCTACCAGATTCAACATGCCTCCATTGCCCGCAAAACATCAAAAACTGAAGCATGCTTCATCCCTGGCGGGCGCAATCACCAAATTGCATTTCTCTCTCTTTTTCCAAAATTATGAAGTTACAAACTAATTATGCCGGCATTTCCTCTCTTAAACGCTCCAGGATATAACTGCTGCGGTTAGGCAGATGCAGTAAGAAATGGATATACCCAATTCCCTTGTCTGCACACGCTTCCATCGACTGACGGACGATTTTTTTCTTGTAATCATTTTTATTATCCAGAATATTGATCATGAGCAGAGGTCTTCCATCACGATATACGCCGTGGGTGTAAGTCCACTCTATGGCGTCCGCACCGATTGCTGCAGAGGGTACATACTTGCGCAGTTCACAGCCGCTCCAATTTTCATCCAGAATCTTTTGAATCCGGTTCCCCACCACTACAGTATCGAAACAGCAATCTTCTTCATCAGAAGATGTGTCCGGCATTTCGCTAATCCCTCTGTTTAACAGCTTGTCTAAAAATCCCATACTAATCTCCATTCCTTTAATTTATGATTATATTGCTTAATGAGCAAAATCATAACACATCCTCCCCCACTTTACAAGATACTGCTGCTCTCAATTTGTGCAACCTCAGGTAGCGCAAATTGCAATCTACGATACGTTGAAACCAATGATTTATGCCTGCTAGAATAAACAATGCCTAAACGGCAATTTTATTATGAGGAGGAAATTATGAGAAAGAAACAATACAAGCACAGCCAACAGAACATCTCACCGCTTATGAATATGACGGCAAAGCATACTACTGTGCATTTTTTTCAACTTACCTTTTAAAAGAGCTTGAGGAGGATACAGTATGAAAAAATTTTTATCAGTTATTACCGTAATTATGATTTCTGTTTCACTTATCGCATGTGGGGATAAAAGCAAAGAAACCGATATAAACGCAAACAGTGACAGCACCTTGGTTCAAGCAGAAGAAACGATCTTGCAAGAAGACACAGTCAGCGAAGTTAACAATAATGTGAGCGATTTGACAGAAGATGTGCTAAGAAGTTATCCTGAAACAGATGCATCGTATTTTATAACGACGCCATCCCGCGAATCCATGCACGGCGTGGAAGGAGAGATTGCGATTATCGGTTACGAGGGTCCGGACAGCATTGTCGTAATACCGGAAGAAATTGACGGCAAAAGGGTGGCGGCAATTGAATATCTTGCGACAGAAAATATAACGGCGCTTTCAATTCCGGGATCCGTAATGCGGGTTTGTGAAGATGCATTTATGTCATCTTACAATTTAAAACTAGTTGTTTTCGAAGAAGGAATCACTTCCATTGGCAACGGCGCGTTTCTTGCCTGCAGGCAGCTGGAAACCGTAATACTTCCGGAAACATTAGAAAGTATAGGCGCGACAGCATTTGCATCAACCGCAATCACTCAGATTACGCTGCCAAGTCAAATTACAGAAATCCCGCAGTATGCATTTAGCAGCCTAAACGATTTAACCATTACGGTAGAAGATAACATAGAATCCGTTGGTACATTTGCTTTTCATGAAAGTAATCATGTTACAATTATAGTAAAAGAAGGGTCAAAGAGTATGGAAGCAATTGAAAAATATAATCAAGAGGCAAGCCCTGATAACAAGGAGATACCGCCACTAAATATTCAGAAGAAATAATCTTAAGTATGCACAGTTCAAATACCGGCTTCCATCAGGGTCGTCTGCCTTGCAATGTTATATACAGCACTGCCGGCAGGCAGCCCTGAACTTTTTAATACCTATCGATACAACGCATATCCCTGTACTTCTCTGGAAAATCCACTTTTTTCAAGGCGCCTTGCCGAATCGTCAGGATATTCTTTCACTAGGATTCTCTTTCTCCCCGTAAAAATCTGTCCTCTCCGATACCCTTTTGCAAATTCTTCAAGCGCTTCCTCCAAATGCTCCTCTTCAAACACGCGCAAAATCCCGCCATTTCTTTCAAAAACAGTCACCGGCATACCGCCCCGCAGCGCCACAGTGCTTCCCGTCACGTTTAAGAAAGCGCTGTCCGCCTGATGGGGGAGCAGTTTTCCCCACACCTGCATCGGGTCTGCCGCGTTCATCCATATAAGCTCCTCCCCCGCATTCCGAAGGCTCGCCGTGATTCCTCCAAAGTCCGTCCCTCTGATAAACTGTGCACCGGAAAGCCCTTCCACAAAGTATCCCCTTCTCACCTGCCCTGTATATTCCATGATGCGCAGGCGGGATAACGCCTCCTGCCACGAAAGACCGCAGGCTGCCGCCGTCTCCCGGCACAGCACCTTATACCGATCAAAACAGCGCTCCATCTGTTCCTCAAGACTCAGCGGACGGATGGGTCTGACCAGATCCCACCGCCCTGCACTTAACGCCCTCACCCGCGCCCCTGCCCGCACCCGCGGGGTTGACTTCCTGATTTTCTCCCTGTCAATCCACTGCCGCACCGGCACAAAGCTGTCCGCGCATACGATTCCCTTTTCCATCAGAGAAAGGAGGGTGTCATAAGGCGATTCTCCGCCAATCGCACTGCCTAACGCCTGCATGAAGCTGGCGCCTCTATTTAAAAGCGCCCTGGCAAGAAGTTCTTCCTTTTCCGACAACGCCTCCCACTTGATCTGCGGCGCGCTGTCATAGTCTATCCGGTCCGTCCTGCTAAAACAGATTCTTCCGCCTTCCTCCATATACCAAAAAATATCTCCCTTAGCGAGAATGCCATCCAGCAGATTTTCCCTATATCCCTGCACCCTTCCCGGCAAAAGAATCTCTTCCCACGCCGCTGCGGGGTAGGAAGCGCCAAGTAGGGAGCCCAGTGCCCGTTCCAGAGCCTCCTCCGGCGGCGCCAAGTGTTTCACGCCTGCTGCCATCAAGGATGCATACGCCTCCGGTTTGCAGGTCCCAATTTCTTCCCTGCGGTTTTTCAGCGTTTTCCTCCTGGCGCGCTTATACAATTGGGCATGATAATAGATAACCCGCTCTTCTCCCCCCGGCTCTTGTGTGTCAGCAGATACCGTCTGCCGCACCGCCTCCTTTTTTGTACACAATTCTTCCAACACATCCTTTGCCGTCTCCTCAGTAAAGCCATAACGAAGTGCCGTCTGCCACAGATCTGCACCTCCCCGGTACCGGAGCATCCGGCGGACGATCTGGCACTGTTCTTTCCGTCCGCCCTCTTCCAGCGCCGTCCGGTATTCCTCCTTCTGTTCCGCCGCAATCCAAAGCCCCTGCTCTAGATACACCGCCCGCCCCTGTCTGTGCAGCTCCTCCAGCCACTCTATGGGAACCTCCAAATCCCCTGCCGCCAGATCGCCTTCCATCATCAGAAGCGAATGAAGCTGCTTTTCATCCTCAGGCAGCTTTTCCCTTGCCTGAACCTGCAAAAGTTCCTCCGCACCCGGCAAAATCAGATGCTCCTCCTGTTTTAACGCTTCTTCTACCGCCTTGTGGATGCCCTGCGGCGTAGGCGCATAATCGTACATCACTGCCGCCTCCTGGCTCCACTGCAAAGGCAGTGACATAGGGGAAGGAATCTGTGTATAAACCTCCCGCACCACCACCGCGCCTGACCGGATCATGCAGAGCAGTTCCCGGACGCCCTTTACATCCCAAAGCTGTTCCATGCATTCCTGCCTCGTCTCCCGGATCAGCGGATGCTCCTTTTCCCCTGCCACCTGATCCAGCATCTCCGCGCTACGCAGCCGCTGCATCCATAAGGGCTGTCTCTTGTTCCCCTTTGCCCCCATCATCAGCGCCCTGCCGCAGTTATAACGGAACGCCATATTAAATATGGGCGCAGACAAAAGCAGAGCAGATAAGACGGCTTCCGCCGTCTCCGGATCGATCCTTCCCAGAATCCCCTCAGGCAGCGGCTTGTCTCCGTAAGCATAAAGCAAAAATCCATCTTCCTCGTCCACGCTCCCCACATTCATCCCCAGCTCCATCTGCGCCGCCTGCGCTGCGAGCAGGGAAAGTGGGGCGTTGATCCGCCGTCCAAAAATAGAATGAATCATCAGCTGACTGTTACCGGACTGATCCCGGAAATGTTCCGCCACAATCGTCCGGTCGTCGGGCAGCCCTCCTGTGACCGCCATCTGTCTGCTCAAATATCCTTCTGAAAGCCGTGCAGCCGACGCATCCAGCCCCAGCCCTGCAAGGGCATCCATCAGCTTTCCATCCCGGCAGGCATCCGAAAGGCTGCGCATAATCCGCCCAAACAGGATGCCTGTCTCCTTGCTCCGTCCCTTTAGTTCCCCCTTCCAGAAGGGAAGTCTTGCGCCTTCCACAGGCGCCTGGGTCACCGTCACGGTATCCCTGCCAATGTCCACTACCTTCCATCCGAATGCCCCCAAAATAAAACGGTCCCCTTTCTGGCTTTCGTAGACAAATTCCTCATCCGCCTCGCCTACCTTCACCCCGTCCTGTGTTCGCACGGTATAAAGCCCCTTATCGGGAATGGTACCCCCTGCCGATATAGCAAGCATTCTGCTGTAACCGTCCCCTTCCACTTTATCGTGAATCCTGTCATACAAGATTCTGGGGCGCACCGGAACCTCCCGCTTGTGCTCGTAGTCCCCTGCCAGCATCCGAAGCACTGCTTTTACATCCTCCCTCGTCACTTGGGAAAAGGACCAGGCTCTTGGCAGAATCTTCATCACATCATCTACCTCATAACCTTGAAATGCCGCCATGGAAACCAGATGCTGCGCCAGCACGTCCAGACACCCTTTGGGCGGATTCATGTGCTCCACTTCCCCTTCTCTGGCAAGCTGCGCCGTCATTCCGCTTAAGATGCACTCCGCCGGGGTTCTGGGAAACAGGTACATAACGCTGGTGCGGTCAGGATTATGTCCCGCCCGCCCAAGTCTTTGCAAAGTACCGGAAACTGTGCGGGGACACCCCACCTGCAGTACCTGATCGATTTCTCCCACATCAATTCCCAGTTCCATGGAAGATGTAGCGCATAAAAGACGCAGCCTCCCCTCCCGCAACGCCTCCTCCGCCTCTCGGCGCTGCTCCTTGGATAAACTTCCATGGTGCACGCGGGCAAAATCCTCCCCGCCGATTAGGTTTACATAATACGCCAGTTTCTCCGCATACCGCCTTCCTTCCACAAAGGCAATCACACTCCGGTTCCCCTGGCAATACTGATATACCAGCTTCGACAATTCCTGCCACACCGGATCCTTTTTCTTTTTGCTGCTGTCCACATAAGAACCAAGAATTTCAAGCCGCACCTTCTTTTTCATAAAAGGCGACACCACCCGTACCTCCTCCGGCGCAAGATAGCGGGCGGCATCCTCTAGCGGCGATATGGTGGCGGATAGTCCGATACGCTGCAAAGGTTTTGAACACAAGAAATCCAGCCTTGCCAGCGATAACATCAGATGGGCGCCCCTCTTCGTATCGATCAGCGCATGCAGCTCATCTATAATCACAGCCCCCGCCGTGCAGAGCATATTCTGCCCTGTTTTACTAGTGAGCATCAGATACAAAGATTCCGGCGTAATAATCAAAATATGGGGCGGTTTTCGGATCATCTGCCGCCTCTCCTGCTGGGTCGTGTCTCCGGTGCGGATTGCCACCCGCACAAACGCCTCCCCATCAATCCCCAAAAGCGGCTTCCGCAGGTTTTCCCTGATGTCCGATGCCAGAGATTTAAGAGGCGAAACATAAATCAACTGCAGTTCCTGTTTTAACGCCCCATCCAGTGCCATCCTCTTAAACCGGTCCAAAAAGACTAAAAAAGCGGAAAGAGTCTTTCCCGTCCCTGTAGGCGCAGACACCAGCACATGCCCGCCGGCTGCAATAACCGGCCAGCTCTCCTTCTGCACCGGCGTAGGCTCCCCCAGCGTTTCCCTGAACCAATCCGCTGTCTTTGAATCAAATAGCCGCAAACAATCTTCCATTTTCCCGTTGCCCTTCCCTATTTTTGCTTCTCTAAGTACTAGGCACAGGCGGGTCCCTGCCCCCATCACTGCCATCTGCCTGCGCTCCCCCTTGGCTTAATGACATTGCCCTGTCGGGTGGCAGACTCCCGTACTATCAAATATCTCAAACAAACGGATTGAAATACCGGCTTCCATCCCAAAATGTCACCACCAGATCCACCACCAAAATCGTCAGCACGAATCCAATCGTCAGCCAATCATTCCTTTTCATCTGCCGTCTGGCATACCAAGTGCGCTTCTTTTTCTTACCGAACCCACGAAGCTCCATGGCGTTGCTGACCGTCTCAATCCGGTTCAGGCTCGATAAAATAAGGGGCAGAAGAATCGCCACAGAATTTTTCAATCTGGTAAACAGCTTATCCTTGCCGGATAAGTCGATTCCTCTCGCCTGCTGTGCCTGACTGATATTGTGATATTCCCGCTGCACATCCGGTATGTAGCGCAGGGCAAGGCTGACTGAATAGCCAATCCTGTAGCTGACCCCGATGCTGGCTAAAGACGCCGCAAACTCGCTTGGGTCTGTGCAGGCAATAAACAAAAGCGCCACCGGCACCACACAGATTACCTTCATGGTCATGTTGAGGTGATAAAACAACTGCTGCAGGGTAATCGTATAGGGACCTGCGATGGTAAAAAGAACATCCCTGCTGCCATACAATTCCACCCCGTATTCAGGCGCAAACAAATACACAAACAGATTATTCATGAGTAGAAAAACCGCGGCAAGTCCAAGCACAATGCGGATATCCCGGATTTTGATCTTACTCACCTTAAAAACTACGGCACTGATCAAAAGCATGCACACCAGCACCCGGGTATCGTAAGTGACCATGCTTGCCACGCTCCAAGCTATGAAAAAAATCAGCTTCGTGGTTCCCGTCAATTCATGCACAAGGCTGTTCCGCTTGATATAGCTCAATATTGCAATCCTTGCCATCCTACCGCACCTCCTTGTTCTCATATCCGATAAAGCATTCTGTAAAGACCTGAGGCTCCTTGATACCGCAGGCAAGACTTAACGTATACAGGCTGGTTTCCTTTAAGCTCGCCGCCTTCACCAGTTCCGGGTCATTTAAAACATGCGCCGCCGTGGTGTCAGCCAGCATCCTGCCCTCACTGAACACAATCGCCCGCTCCGTATATTCCAGCATCAGATGCATATCGTGGGTAATCATCAAGATGGTGTATCCCTTTTCATTCAATTCTTTCAGAAAATCCATGATTTCCGTATAGTGACGGTAATCCTGCCCTGCCGTAGGCTCATCCAATATGATTACCTGGGGACGCTGAACCAAAATACTGGCAATGGTCACGCGCTTCTTCTGTCCGAAGGACAATGCCGAAACCGGCCAGTTCCGAAAGGCATACAGCCCGCACACCTTCAGCGTTTCCTCCACCCGCTTGGTGCGTTCTTCCTTGGACATGCCGCTTTGTACAAGCGCCATCTCCACTTCATCCCAGATCATTGGCTTGGAGATCATTTGATTGGGGTTCTGCATCACATAACCAATCCGCGCCGCCCTCTCCTTAATGGTATCTTTCTCCAAATTTCTTCCTTCCATATAAATGGCACCGGAAACAGGCTTTTCAAAACCGCAGATCAATTTTGCCATGGTACTCTTTCCTGCCCCGTTCCGTCCTACGATACTGACCATCTCACCCTTGTGGATGGTAAAATTGATTCCCTGCAGGTTATACTTATACGGCGTATAGCCAAAATCCAGATTCTCCACCCGCAGAAGTTCATCTCCATGCGCTCTGGTCCGTATCTCCGCCTTCTGCACCTGATACCAATTTTGCACCTTCGCCTTATCTTCCGGTTCAAGCACCAGATGGTCCACATGCTCGGGATGCAGCTCCTTACTGATCTCCACACCGGCATAGCGAAGAGCAGTCAGATAAAGCGGTTCCCGGATTCCATGCTGAAGGAGCAGATTTCCTGCAAGCAGTTCCTCCACCGGCATATCCGCCGCAATCTCGCCTTCATTCATCAAGATAATCCGATCCATGCTGCGCCAAAGCACATCTTCCAGCCTGTGCTCTATAATCAGGACTGCAGCCCCCGTGCGCTCATGCACCATATCGATCAATTCTATGGTGGACCGCCCTGCTGCCGGGTCAAGATTCGCCAGCGGCTCGTCAAACAAAAGCACCTTCACCTCTTCCACCATCACCCCTGCCAGGCTGACGCGCTGTTTCTGCCCACCGGAGAGTTCCTGGGGCGCATATTCAAGATGATGATCGATATCCACCAGTCCCGCCACCTTGCCCACCAGCTGCTTCATCTCCTCCTGGGGCACACAGTCATTTTCCGGTGCAAAAGCGATATCTTCTCCCACCGTCAAGCCTATAAACTGCCCGTCTGTGTCCTGCAGTACCGTTCCCACCGTGTGGCTTAATTCAAAGATGCTGCTTTTGTCCGCCTCCGCGCCGTCCACTAAGAGTTTCCCTGTACTTTTGCCGGGATAAGCAAAGGGAATCAGCCCATTGATACAATTGCCGATGGTGCTCTTTCCGCTGCCCGAAGTGCCTGCAATCAGCACCTTTTCCCCCGGATAAATATCCAGATTGATATGCTTTAAGGTGGGCTCCGCTTGTGCCATATATTGAAAACTGTAGTCTTGGAACGAAATTACAGGGGATGTCATACAATTGCTCCTTCCGCATAATAGTCAAAAAGAGCCGCCGCATCAAAAACGACCGCTCTTCCGATTACCGTTATAGATTAATCTTCCTTATTCAGGGAACCTTTCTTTACAACCGTCTTTGCATATGCAACTAACAGAAGGGATCCTACGATTCCCGTTGTAATCATGTTCGATACACCTGCCACAAGCCCCTGTGCAAATAACTTCTCGATAGGCTCTGAATAAATCAGTATATCCAGACAAGGTGCAACAAGTCCCCATGACAACAGATGGGCGATGATCTGTGCAATATTGAAATGAATAATCTTCTTGGTATCAATTCCTTCATTCACATTCAGCTTCAATGTAACAATACCGATTACAAGACCTGCAAATGCAGAAGCGATGATCCAGCTCCACCACGGACCGTAATTGGTGGCATCAATCAACGTATGACCGATAAAGCCAATCAGCAGACCTGCGATTGGTCCGAACAAAGTGGCAAATACCGCCTGAATTGCATACTGCAGACTGATATAAGTATTCGGAACCGGTGTAGGAATCGAAATCTTTCCTAAAACAAAAAATAACGCTGCACCAATGCCGATGGCAACAACACTTTTGACAGATAGTTTCTTCATTAGAATACCCTCCCTCTTTCGCTATATAATATATGATTATGTAAAAAATCGGACACATTAATTATAGACTGACAATGGTATCGTGTCAACCGAAACCAACGCATTCTGCGCTATCCTGTTTTCCTTGCCAGCACGTTTACCCACCGTTCCTCCGCCCTGTCCTTACGGACGTCGCATGTCACATAAAGATCTTCTATACAAAAACGATTCCTTTCCATAAGCTCTTTTAAATCCCCTTCCTTATAATTATAGAAAGTTCTGCCATTATCTGTCCTCTCTCCGTCTCCATATTTGAAAGAAGCATAAATCACCCCATCTTCTTTAAGCGCCATCCAAAGCAGTTTCAGCACATCGCTTATCTCCGTATAGGGGACATGCAAAAGAGATGCACATGCCCATATCCCATTAAATTCCTGTCTAAATTGCAGTTCTTCAAACCTTAAGCAAAAAACCTTTTGTTCAAGCAGCTCTTCAGCTTCTCTGCATATCTGCGCAGAAGCATCCATTGCCGTCACTCGATATCCGGCATCCAGAAACGCTTTTGCATCCCGTCCGCTGCCACACCCGGCATCCAAAATGTGAATACTTGACCGCTCATTCTTTGATGTATCTTCTATAAGATTCTGTTGCCCCAAAAGACTTAAGAACCGGTCTCTGTTAAAACTCATATCCGCATCTTTTGTCGTCCTGCAAAACTCCTTGGCATTCCTCTCATAATAAGATATTGTCTGATCCATGTTTATCCTTCCGTTCCCGTATAAATCCAATCCTTAAACCCGCAATTTTTTGCGGACTGGTATATCGGCTGCACAATTTCTTCCAATGCATTAGAAAAACTTGCCAAATCCCTCCCCTTCCGATAAATCTTCCTTCGTACGGCATCATCGTTCAAATGCTCTTTCGCACATACTTCAAATGCATCATGTACCGCATCATACTCCCACATCATTTCATAGGAACCGTATTCCAGCTTTGCCAGCTGCGGAAAGTACCTGTTCCAGTCCGGCAGGTTGTTGCTCTTACTGCTATTAATGCTCCGCGTTGTGGGATGCAGGTTCCAAAATTCATCATGCGCCACATAGGACCATGGCACAAAATGGTCAATGGAAATATCTTTATCCGTTAATTCTATATCCCCATATATTTCGTGAACAGGCTTAAGGGTCAACAGCAATTTCCAATATTTTTTCACCTTTTCCAGCTTCCGCTCCTGCGGCGGATACAGCTTATCAGCAATTCCCGGCACACTTGGATTGCGTTTCTGTAAATATTTGATCATATGATACTGCAGCCATCCCTTAACAATTTCACGATTGATGTGTATATATGTAAACCATTCCGGGCTGACCCGTATCGTCGTCTTCATGCCATTCAACGCTTCAAAATAATACATTAACCTTCGTTCCTGATTGATCTTGGCAATTAATGCACTTTCCGGCACATCCCATTCCTTGCCCCTTACCTTATCCATAAACGGAGCCTGTATACGGTAGGGAACATTTTTCGTCAGTATTCTTTTCCTCTTTGCCACTTCTTTATCTTTACAGTCTGCCAAATACTGAATGATAGTTTCCTTTTTCTCTGAAGCTTTCATCTGTGATATTTGCTGTAAATAACGCACCAGACTTTCCAAAGTATCCCTGGGACCTAAATTCAGATGATATTCAACTACCATGTACCAGGCTTTTGCAATCATCTCATCAATCAGCTCTTCATAAGTCATGCGGCTTTTTCCCTCCAGCACCTTAGCCACAATCGCCTGAAACCAGAAGAACTTATAACACTCGCTTGTATTATCAAATATCCGGCTTAAATATTGAATTTCTATGGTATCGGAATATGGTAACTGCATAGGACACCTTCCTCTTCTTTCTTTAAAAGCCTGCGGCAAACCTGACAAAATCTATAAACCAATGCATGCCTATCGCCATCTGCAAGTTCTTCCTTTTCATTAATAAAGCCATGGGCAGACCAAACAATGTCCCCCCAAGTATACACAATCCAATCGCTAAGGCAGGTGATTCTACAAATAAATCAGGATAATGCAGAAGTTCATGGGGAACTACCAATAAAATATAAATGGATATCTTTGAAAAACGATTTTCTACTTTCCCACGGAGTAAATAGCAGGCATATGCCAACAAGAAGAAGCGAAATACCACTTCCTCAGCAATCGCAGGCTTCAGCGCAAAAACAGCAGAACGCAACACATTTCCTACATTGATTTTGCGGCTTAACGAAAAATATAATACATTCAAAAAAGCCAACGGAACAGAAACGACCGCCCCCAAAGCAAACAATCGGATGCTTCCCGCACCCCCTATATGAATGGACGCATTTTCCACATTTGCCCGCTCATATAATCTACAGCCAGCATGAAAAGTAACCGTCACGCAAATGCTCGTTATAATAATGTCTGCTGTTCTGGGGTCCCGAAACAGCGAAATCAGACATATGCCCCCAAGGAGCAGGCTATGACTGCCTTCCGCCACAAAAAAATCCTTATCTTAATTATGTAATAAATCGCCAGCAGTAAAATTAGGATTTCTGTCACTACGCAATCTTCCGTAAGCCTCTCGCATATGCTAATATTCTTTTGGTCATTGATTCCTCCATACGATCAACAAAAGGATATACAATGGACTGCCCTTGTAAAACAAGCAAATCTTCCATATGGACATTGAGCATTCTGCTCAGCATATACAAATGATCGACCGACGGCAAGATCTTTCCTTTAAACCACCTGTATATAGATTGTGGGCATGACAAATGCAGGTATTCCTGAACGTCCTTCACATTATACCCTGCCGCTTTCAACATCTCCTTTATCTTTATGCCGGTTTTTACCTGGTCAATTGATTGGTACACCCTGACTCCTCCGCTAATGTTGTCTTTATCCCAGCCAGCCATAATTTTTAAGCTCTGCCCGAAATGCATTTCTCCGGAAATATTTATCTTTATATGAGGTCATGAGCCTTTGCTTTGCGCCTGATTCTCCGGCAGACTCCTGTACCTCACCCAAGGCTGCAATATACGCCGCACATTCCCCGTAATAATTCCTGCGATTCGCATCCATAATTCCTTCTACGCGTTTTTCCAACAAATCTGCTATTTTTTTGATTGCGGCGTTTCTGACCTCCGATTCCATCTGTACCATTGATTTCCATTTCAGAAGCAAATCATAAAACAGGGCATTCCCGCTTTTATCGGCATGATTACAAGTCCCCTTAAGATATGCTTCTTCCGAAAAATTCATTGCGGCTTTTACTATGCCGGTCATCGCAGTTATTCCTTTTCCCGTCCATTGACCTTCATAAATATATAGCAAATACAATGCAATTCCCTGTTTCATGAAAGTTCCTGACCATCCTAATGCTTCAGATTTGTTCAGACCTTCCTTTAGCACCTGAGCAAACTGCCCATCCAAAAACCTGAGCAATAAAATCATATTGCCATTAGGATTATTTTCTTCTCTCTCTGACCGTAAACGATCCCTCTCAAATACACTATATGTATCGCCGCTTTTATGCCCTGTTAATTCCGTGAATACTTTTCTAAGTTCTTCCCTTTTCTTTTCAGTCCCATATCCATTTAATAACGCACGGATATAATTTACTGCAGATGTATCGGATTCATATGCGGCAAAATAGCAGCTTTCCAGTAACGATTGCTTTGCATTTGCTTCAACAATATACTCTGCCGTTTTCAAAGCTATTCGGCTCCGCATCATATATTTCTTCGGCATGATATCCATAGCTTTTATCCCGATTGATATCAGATCACTTACATCTGCATATTTCTTATTTTCTAATGTATCTAAGTATAATCCCGGATGAACCGTGACATATTCCTCAGCATACTTGACCGCCAAAGAAACATCATTCAATAAACCGACCGCTTCTGACATAAGGCGGTCAGCATCACGCCCCATTTTTTCTCCGAGGTATGTAATCCAAAGCGGCAAAAACTTCTGGAAGTCAGGTAAAGCTTCATCTCCGTGCTGCATGATTGACTCTAATGTAATCTCTCCCTTACCTTCATTTACAATAAGCCCATACAACGCCTCGGGACGCTTTTTCAATGTTTTAGCATGATATGCACAATACGCCGTATCCAAGCCAACCTGCTTCAAATCACGATGTAAAAGTCCATAATACGTCATATCTGCAAGGGAAAAATCTTGGTCACAATATTCATTAATACATAGAATCTCCATCGCAAACATCTGGTTCCCAACTTCAAAACCTTCTTTATACTTTCCCATATCCATACAGGTGTGAACAAAATCACAGGCTTCTTCAAGCATACCCGAAATGCCGCTATTGTCTTCATAATAAAATTCTTCACTGCAGTCGTCATACCAATCATCATATTCTTCATTTAATATGCCCTCAATCATAACTTCCTGTGAATCTATTATTTTCAGATTATTTCTAACGTGCTTTTGCATTTCATTTAGCGCAAGCTCTTTCGTCTCATCGATATTTGACGTTCCTTCCCCTATCGCTTTTAGCCTCCTCAAAAAATCCTCTCTTTGATCCTCTGGCAAAATTCGCCCGATATCATGAACAAATGATGCAAGCTGTGATGCAGAATATAGCACCGTGATGGCATCCATCTGGTTTAAAAAGTTTGTCAAATTCATAATGGCCTCCACTTCAAATGAACATATTTTAATTTAGTGCTTACAATTAAACAAAAAGCAGTTAATCATAACTGTTTAAAATAGTCTCGTAAATCCGCTTTGCATACTGCTTCAAGCTGCTTCATTTCAACTCCGCGGATAGCTGCTTCTAAATGGTAAAGAATTACAACACAAGTACCCGGATATTTCTCCTTAAGCCGGAATACCGCTTGTTTACTTCCGATTTCCGTTAGTTCTTCTGCAGAGTGAATGCCAACTGAATGAAGCTTCTTTTCCATTGTCTTACCTAATCCTAAAGATGTAACTGCTGCCATGTTCTTTCCTCCTCTGTGACCCAAAAAACATCTATCCTGTCTTAACATCTTTCTAACAGAACAGTTATTTTTGTTGTGTTACCATATGAACGGAATTACTTTATACTTTACTTTCTTTTTGTACGCGCTATAGCCGTCCAACTCTTTTTCCAGCACCGCCTCTTCATTTCTAATTCTCTTTGCAACAATTACAGGGTATATAAGAAAAATGACAAATGAGATATAGAGCCAAGCACCAGCGACATGGAAAGGAATAAAATAATCGTCACGCTGTACATGGGATGCGGGACAATCCCGTACAGCCCAGTATCTATGACCTCCTGCCGTTCTGAACTTCTACCGTCCGTGATAAGTAAGTATTTTCCCGTAGTACATCTGCATACAGCAGATCTCTTGCATATATTATTGTTCATAATCAATCTCTATAAATTGTTTACCATTATACGCTGCTCTAAACAATTTTGATTTCTTTACACATTCAAGTGCAACTTTGCCAGCAGCTTCGCTCAATAACCTTTTTCTTTCCAAATCAGTTTCTTTTTTTGCTGCGTGCTCTAGATTTAAGGTCAGTTTCTCTAAACGTTCTATTAACCATGCTAAATTATGTATAGGGCGATATAACTTCAATAATTTTATCATTTCACGCCCTTTTGCATCGTCTGAATCAATTCCACCAATTTCATTTCTGAAAAATATGTCATTATAATCCACTTCGACTGGATTATAAAATAATTCATTTTCTATTTTAAAAGAACTTTGAAAGTTCCCTTTATACTTATCCCCTTTTGATAAATTACACTTTGGACATGCCCACATTAAATTCTCGTATTCCGTTAACAAGGTATCCCTTTTACCTTCAAAAGCTTTTACAGGTATAAAATGTTCTACATGATAAGATATTGTCAGCAACTCACTTGACATATTACAATAACAGCATCTGTCTTGAAAATCTTCTCGTAGAAACGGTTTATACTTCGCATATTTATCAAATTTTTCTTTACAAGTTCTTTTTATCTGATGGTTTTTGAAGTTCTCGTATCTCATTTTAATTCCTCAGCATATTTTCATATTTGTCAAGTAATGCAAACGCTTCCTTTAAATCATCCATTTCTAATTCTGTGTCTATCGTTGTCTGATACATTTGCTTGTACTTTGTTAATTCCTTCTCTATATTAATGATATTTTCAAGTATCTCAACATTTTCACCCTCTGTTTCAAGTTTTTGTAACTCGACAGACAACTTTGCTTCTAATTCTTTACGTTTCTTATCGTACCTATTAATATTAAGAAGTATATTTTTCACTAGCTCCTTTGTTTCCGCAGATTGTGGATTCAAAAACACTTTTTTTGCATATACTTTATCTGCATCAGTATGATTTGATTCTTTGCTTTCATCTGGTGCATTAGTCATTATTACCACAGGAAATTCAGGAAACTCATTATGTGTAAACTCTATTATTTCCCATCCTTTAATAATGTCTTCCGTTGTATCTAAACGAAAATCAACAATTAATGCCTGAATAACTTCATTAGAAACATCTTCTCTTATTTCATTAAAAAGAGAATCTTTAGTCTTATGTTCTAATACATATTCCTTAAATTCAATTTTTGTCCCTACATTTACATTATCAAGAATAGATACTTGTATATCATCTCTTTCACTTTTTACATCATCAATTATTCCTATTCGATACATATTCTTTCACCATTCCTTTAAAAATAATTTTCAGTCCGAAACCTTCACTTCTTTCTAATACTTCTACGATTCCATTATTTCTTTCTACTGTTTCTTTTACAACCCATAAACCTAATCCTGTCCCATCATTATCTTTAGAAGTCTCTCCCATTTCAAAAATTTTATCCGGATTATCTTTATACTTCTCTGCCAAAGTTGGTCCATTATTTTCCATCAAAAGGCAAATATCTTCTCCTTGATTATATAGTTCCAACCAAATCTCTCGTTGTGGATTATGTTCTTGCTCTAAAAACCAAGCAGAATTCAATAAAAAGTTATTCAAAATAATATAGAGATCAACAATTGACATCTTAACATTATCACTGGTTTTTCTTTCTTCAAAAATACCCGTTCTAATTGTTATATGTTTATCTTCAAGCATCAATTGCCATTTTCCTAATATATTGATAATTTCTTCATGCAATGAAATCTCTTTTTTTATCAAGCTTTCCTTCTTTAAACCCTCCATAACAACATCTAAAAACGCTGCTGTTAATCTATCATTCTTCTCCAGAATATCTATTCTAGTATACGGATTATATACTGGCAATCCCGTATATTCTTTCCCCTGAAGAATATAATTCACTCTACTCCTAATCTGCGGAGCCTGTATATGAAACTGTGTATTTATTGCATTAAACTCATGAAAAAAAGTATTAAGTATAATACCAGACGAACTCAAAATCTGTAGCATTTGTTTGCTTTGTAAATCACTCTCAGCCTCATCAACCAATTGCTGGACTGTTCCAAACAATTCATCCTCTGTAAATTGTTCTTTTTCCTCATGATATTCATTATGTGCTTCATCTTCTCTTTTTCCATTTTGTAGTTTATATGTACGTTTTCGCGCTTCTTCTTTCACACGTTCTGCGAAATCAGCTAATTCCTTCTCTATTGACACAATCCATTTTGCATATTCTCTATAAATATATTGCCTATCATATTCAAATTCATTAACAGCCTCTTGCAACATATTAACAAAAATATAGTATGCATCTGTCAATGCTATACCTTCTCGGTTAGCCATATCTTCAAGTTCAGGATTTGTCTCCCTACCAATCTTTACCCAACCAATCATCTGGTAGGGTTCAACTCGCCAGCGCCCATGCAAATGCGAAGGCGCTGCTGGACTTTTCTGTGCACGGACACCTAATCCCAGCCAATCATACAAAGCCCCTTCATCACCATATGGGCGAACTTTGAAATTATCTCTATAAATCTTTATACCTGAAAAATGCTCCAGTAATTTTTTTCTCTTGCGTGCAGCAACCTTTTTCATAATATCATAACCTGAACTATTAGCATTTCGCAAAAAAAACATTTCTGCATAAAATGGTCCTACACTCTGAATCCTATCTCTCTCGTCTTCTTTAAGCACTTCAAAAATTTTTATATTCTTAGTAATCTCTTTATTATAGTCATCCTTTGTGTAATTCTTGACTTGCAATTTTTCACTTTTCCAAAATTCATCTATATTTTTCGTTACCGAATGACCATACTTTTCAACCGTAATTGTACGTCGACCCAAATCAACTTCATTACGAAACAATTTTACACTCAACGTTTCTTTTCCATCATATTGAACTCTAATTCTATAATCAAAATCTTCCTTATCTATCGCAACTTTCTCTGTACGATAATCAAACTCATTACAGTATTGATTATTAATAATAACCTCAAATTTATCTACGCTCCCTATTGGATTAATACTGTTTAAATTTGTATTAACTTTCTTATATAATCGTTTACTCCAAGGCTCTCTTGTTGGAGTTAAAACAAACATTGTTCCGGTTGTCCAGTCATACTCTCCCCAAACATGTTCATAATCTTTAAACTCTGACCGAATATAGTCTTCATAAAGCTCAGCCGTTTTATTCAATTCAGCCTTTATATCATCAATCAATTCAATCTGAGCAAATTGCTCCCAATTCATAAACCATCTTATAACAGAATCACTATTCAATGATTTCGTATACATTGATGAATGTTTAGAAAGCTTATCTAAAGCAAATCTACCAATGCCTTTTGCACCTGTCTTTATTCGTCCCCTAGGTGATATAATATTGTTTTCCTTATCACTAGTGCCTATATGCATCCATATTGTTCCAACGACCTCTTCTGTCATACCATATCCATTATCAGCAACAACAATCCTATTATATGAGAATAAAATATCTCTTAAATCAATCTGTTGCTGTTCTGTTAGATCAATCCTTTTTATTATTTCATTGTCTTGTTCATAATAATAAGACATAACAACATTCAAATCTTCTTTACTCAACACTTCAGTTGCCAACTGTAAATCTAATATGTTAGGAACATCAGGAAATGGTATCTCTAACTTTACTAACACACAGGTAGCATCTGCATCATAAGCATTTTTTATCAATTCAACCAATGCCCCATCAACATCTGCAATATTTTCTCTACCTATTAATCGTGCAGCTTTCGCTGCAACAGAAAACTTTACTTCTTTCATTTTAGATTCCTCACTCCCATGAATCAACAAGTATTTACTTTCCAAATATAAAAGTTTTAGATATATTAACTAAACTTATACTCTTCAACATCCTTCGATGTTATTCTTAAAGAACTTCCACTTATATGTATTCCCACATCCAGCACATACTGTCTAAAATCTCTGCTCTCTAGAATGCGTACTGCGTCTTCTAATGTATATTCATTATTGCTCTCACATCTAACAATGTACATCCCCGCATAAGGAATGCACTCTCTTGTCAGCCTATACACAGCTACCTTTTCAGTAATAACTGTTGAAATAAGCAACTTGTCACTATCTAACCCTGCAAGAGCTTGTGACCTCCCATATTCATACCATTTTGCAGTAGTATCGCTTTGACGAGCATTCAAGCCGTCTCTAAAATCATTTAAATATGCTGTTGCTTCTGGATAATTTGTTTCAAATTCTCCGTCTGCATATCTCAATAAACATCCATCGTCATACCTATACGGAAATATGATTTTTTCAGTCTTTTCATAGCGCAAAGACCTTGGTGTTGCCGTGTCACGTACGGTAACTCTTTCTATATTATGTCCATTACAAAGAAAACCTTGCACAGTTTCTTGATAATTTTCTTCCTTAAGCACATAAGCATCATTCAACAATGTTGCTACTACATGCGATACTTTAAAAAAATCACCAAATCGATGCATTCCATTTGCCAAATTCTCTGTAAAAAACCATTTATCTGTCAATTGATTTACTGGAATATTAATTTCTGTTTCTAAAGTCATATCCCTATAGCGCAAAACATCTTGCTGTCTTTGTTTATCTAATACCATAATTGAAGATTTGACCAACGCATTATCAAACACCTTTTCTTGTGTATAGTCCTTGATAACTGCTATGTATGGTTTCATATAGTTTCTTAAATTCAATCCAAATACAGTTTTAAATATGCTACTTGGTATCAAATATGTCATTTTCCCATTTTGTGCCAATGACTTAATACTTTTCTCAATAAACGCATAACAATAATCAAATTTACCTTTCACACAAGTTTCAAATGTTTCTTTTACATATTTTTGTTCTTCTTTCTTTAACTCACTATATGTAATATATGGAGGATTTCCTACGATAAACTGAAATTGCAATGTAGAATTCCATCGTAAATAATCCTCATTATAAATTTTCCATTCAACACTATTTATATTGTTCTTTTGTAGTACACCATTTAAATTATCAATACATTTTTGATACTGCTCGGGATCAATTTCCACTCCATAAATATCCCTTGCCAAACCGTTCTTAATTCGTGTTCTTGACAAACCATTAGTTACACAATCATCAATATACCGTTGAACAACTGCAACCAGAATGTTGCCATCGCCGCAGGAATTTTCTAATATTTTTTTTCCATATAAGTTTTCTGTATACCCCACACTATCTAGTAATTCTCTTACATAATTTTCAGGCGTAAACACCTGGCACTTCTTGTTCATACATTACCTCTTTGTACTCAATCTACTCTCAACTATCTTCAGCTTTTATTCACTATATAAAGACATTTTTTCAAGTAGCTCATATCCTTTACTTGTTATAAAATAGCGTCCTTTTGCATGAACCATCTCAACATACCCTTCTTCTATCAAATCCTTAATAATCTGGTTCACTTTCAATTTACCAC
>BLLW01000011.1 GCA_011959285.1 Lachnospiraceae bacterium
TCTCTACTATCCTTTTTCAACCTTCACCTGTCTTTAGATTTTCTTTCGTACCTTCCTATTTTAATCGTCTACATCAAAATGTTCAAGCACACTTTTTTTCTTATCGGGTCTGGCATCCCCATGATGTACCTGCAGCATAGTCATAAACGCCGCTGCCGAAAAAAACAGCGCATACGGAAACAAAGTCTTGTAGGAAACATTCTCCAAAAGAAAGCCAGACAAAATCGGCGTAAAAATCTGCGCTGTCATGGAAAATGTATAGTATGTCCCCGTAAACTTACCGATATCACACCCCTTGCTCATTTCAACAATCATGGGATAAGAATTCACGTTGATTGCCGCCCAGCCAATTCCGATAACGGCAAATGCAATATTAATGACTGGATGATATGCATTGGCAAAAATAGCTGCAAAATAGCAGACACTCATCATCACCACGCCACCTAAGATGGTTTTTTTCCTGCCAATCCTGCTGGAAATATTTCCAATCGGTATATAACTTATAATTGCAGCAACAGTAGCTACCATCAGACAATCTGCAAAACCGCCGCCTTCCATCTTCCATATTACCTTTGTATATCTGGAAAAAGCGGTGGTAACTGCATTATACGCCGTGAACCAGAGAAAGATAGAAGCTAAAAGGAAAATCATGCTTCGTTTTACCTCCTTGGACATAGGCGCTTTTTCTCCCCTGTCCGCCTCAGCAAAATCTTCTGTCTCCACAATGACGCCAGCACTTTCCTCATACGCTTTCACCTCGGCATCCACCTTCGCCTTAACCCTCTTTTCACTGATCGTGATGACAAGTACGCCAACTGCAATTGCCATAAGCGCCGCCACACTTATGAACAGCGGCATATAATCAGGATGCTCTCCTTTTCCCACCAGCAGCTTTATCATAATCAATGTATAAACACCGCCTACGGCTCCCATCAGATTGATGACCGCATTTCCCTTGCTCCTTAACTTGTTGGGCGTTAAATCCGGCATAAGCGCAACTGCTGGGGATCGGTACAATCCCATGGATATTAAAAGGGCAAATAAAGCGCCTACAAAAAGCACCAGGTTCGCCGTTTTGTCAGCCACAGGAAGCATCATCAGAAAAAACACCGCCAGAGCGGTTCCCACAACAATAAATGGCATTCTCTTTCCCATTCTGGTATCCACTTTATCGGAAATACTGCCGAAGATTGGAAGTAAAAACAGGGCAAGCACATTATCGGCTGCCATGATAGCGCCCGTAATGGTCTCCCCAAGCCCAAAAGTCCCCTGCAGAATAAGGGGTATTATGTTATCATACATCTGCCAAAAGGCGCTGATCGATAAAAACGCCAGTCCGATTAAAAAAGTTCTCCTATAATTTAGTTTCATGTCCATCCCTCTCTTTAATATAAAGTATGTCCTTCTCCTGCCGATCACAATCCTATCATCATTCTAACATTGAATACCATAAGAAACCATCCTATTTCCATAAATTCCTTGCAAATTCCGTAATTTCCTGTAAAATAGGTAACTGTAAACAGACAATCATGTATTATGTATCGAGAGGAGTTTATGAACTATGATCAGTGCAAACAACGTAACATACAGAGTAGGGAAAAAAGCTTTATTTGAAGATGTCAATATCAAATTCACGGAAGGAAACTGCTACGGTCTGATTGGCGCCAATGGCGCCGGTAAATCCACCTTTTTAAAGATTTTGTCCGGACAGCTTGAAACCACCAACGGAGATATCACAATCACTCCTGGACAGCGCCTTTCCGTGCTGGAACAGGATCATTTCAAATACGACGCATATCCTGTCATGGATGTGGTCATCATGGGAAATGAACGTCTATACCAGATCATGAAAGAAAAAGATGCAATTTACGCAAAGGAAGATTTCACCGACGAGGACGGTATCCGCGCAAGCGAACTGGAAGCAGAATTTGCTGAGATGGACGGCTGGGAAGCAGAATCCAGCGCTGCCATGCTGCTAAACGGTTTAGGCATTGACACCGCCTTCCACAATTCCATCATGAAGGACTTAAACGGCAATGAAAAAGTGAAGATTCTCCTTGCAAAGGCACTTTTCGGAAACCCGGATATTCTTCTTTTAGATGAGCCTACCAACCACTTGGATCTAGATGCCATTGCCTGGCTGGAGGAATTTTTAATCAACTTTGAAAATACCGTAATCGTTGTATCCCACGACCGTTATTTCCTGAACAAGGTCTGCACCCATACTGCCGATATTGATTATGGAAAAATCCAGCTCTACGCCGGCAACTATGACTTCTGGTATGAGTCCAGCCAGCTTCTCATCAAACAGATGAAGGAAGCCAACAAGAAAAAAGAAGAAAAAATCAAAGAGCTGCAGGAGTTCATCTCCCGATTCTCCGCAAATGCTTCCAAATCGAAACAGGCAACCTCCAGAAAACGTGCCCTTGAAAAAATCGAACTGGACGAAATCAAACCTTCCAGCCGAAAATACCCTTACATCGACTTCCGCCCTGAACGTGAAATCGGCAACGAAGTTTTATCGGTGGAAGGCATTTCAAAAACCATCAACGGAGAAAAAGTTTTAAATCAGGTCTCTTTTATTGTGGGACATGACGATAAAATTGCTTTTGTAGGCGGCAATGAACTTGCCAAGACCACACTATTCCAAATTTTAATGGGTGAAATGGAGCCGGACGAAGGCAGCTTTAAATGGGGCGTCACCACCTCACAGGCCTATTTTCCCAAGGACAACACGGAAGAATTTGACAACGATTATACCATTGTGGACTGGCTTACCGGTTACTCTCCCGTCAAGGACGTCACTTACGTCCGCGGCTTTTTGGGACGTATGCTGTTTGCCGGCGAAGACGGCGTAAAAAAAGTGAAAGTACTTTCTGGAGGCGAAAAGGTCCGCTGCCTGTTGTCCAAAATGATGATCAGTGCCGCTAACTGTCTTATTTTGGATGAACCCACCAACCACCTGGATATGGAATCCATTACAGCTTTAAATAACGGTCTGATCAAATTCCCGGGTGTTGCTCTCTTTGCCTGCCACGATCATCAGTTCGTACAGACAACAGCCAACCGCATCATGGAGCTTCTTCCCGACGGAAGTCTGATCGACAAGATCACCACCTACGACGAGTATCTGGAAAGCGATGAGATGGCAAGAAAACGTACCGTTTACACGAAGCAGACGGAAGAGGACGAAAACTAAACTGTAACTTTTACTATTATAAACTAATTGGAGTTTCTATGAATATTGTAGACTTGCACGTACATTCCAACAAATCTGACGGGAGCCTTTCTCCTGCTGAGCTGGTAGATTATGCTATAAAAAAAGGACTTTCCGCCTTTGCACTAACCGACCATGATACCACAGATGGGATAACCGAAGCATTAGAAGCGGCAAAAGGCAAAAATATCGAAGTCATACCCGGCATTGAATTTTCTACTGAATATGAAGGACGGGACATCCATATCGTGGGGTTGTATATCGACTATGACAGCGATTTTTTCAAACGCCGCCTTGTCAACTTTGTAAACGGACGCACCATCCGCAACAAGGAAATGTGCCGCCGACTTACAGAGCATGGTATGCCTGTCACCTTTGAAGAGCTGACGGCTGAATTCCCGAACAGTGTCATTACCCGTTCTCACTTTGCCAAATTCCTGTTGAATCATGGTTATGTGCAAAGTCTCAAAGAAGCCTTTGAGCGGTACATCGGTGACCATTGCCCCTGCTTTGTTCCCCGAAAAAAAATTACGCCCATGCGTGCAGTTGAAATTATTTTAAAGGCAGGCGGCTTTCCCGTACTGGCACATCCACTGCTCTATGGCATGGGCAGCCGCAGGCTGGAAAAATTAGTTTCACTTTTAAAGGAAATGGGGCTCCAGGGGATTGAAGCGGTATACTGTACCTACACCGCCTCTGACGAAAGACAGATGCGTACCCTTGCCGCCAAATATGACCTATGCATCAGCGGAGGTTCCGACTTCCACGGCAGCGCAAAACCTGGGCTGGATCTTGCGACCGGCTATGGAAAGCTTTTCATTCCTCAGGAAATTCTAGATAAAATCAATGAGCGAAGAATGTGGATGAAGGCGCATCCCGAACAATTACGGCAAATGAAAATTCTTTTCACAGATTTGGACGGCACTCTGCTCAATAACAAACGGCAGATCAGCAGCTATACCTGGGAAGTTTTAAACAAATGGTGCCAGCACGGACATAAACTGGTACTTTGCTCCGGCAGAGCCATCGACAGCATCAGACAGGTAAAAGAATCTCTGCATCTGGATTTCCCTGGCATGTATCTGATTGGATTCAACGGCGGGCAGATTTTTGATTGTGATAAACAGGAAACTTTATATAAAGTCGCACTGACGCTTGAGCAGACTGATTACATCATAAAGGAAGCCGCCCGGCTGGGCGTCCACATTCAGACTTATTCCGATACGCACATTATCGCACCCAGACAGGATGAGGAACTTGCCTACTACCAAAGAATTATTCATTCTCCTGTTATCTTCTGTGAAAATGTGCGGGATATTTTAAAAGAAGGACCATGCAAATGCCTCGCCGTTGAATTAAAAGATTTTGAAAAACTTGAAAACTTCCGTCTCACCCTAACCCCTTGGGCAGAAAAAGAAGGGATTTCCCTAATTTACTCCAATCCTAATTACCTGGAAATCTTTCCCTCTGTCTCTGGAAAAGGCACAGCAGTAAAAACACTTTGTTCCCTTTTGGGTATACATCCTTATTTTTCAGTTGCGGCTGGAGACGCACAGAATGACCTATCCATGATTGAGGCGGCAGGCATGGGAATCGCTATGGCTAACGGCAGCGATGATGTCAAGATGGCAGCAACCACCATCACAGCTTATGACAATGACCATGATGGACTGGCACATGCATTAATCGACTTAATGTGAAAGTTCCTTCTGCCGTAATGCCATTCCAGGCAGAATTGATTTAATTCATTGAATAATCTTTTGATGCGGATCATTGCAAAAAAAATTCCTGAAACTTGCATAACTGCAAAATTTCAAGAACTTTCATGGGTTGGGCTGTTATAAACAGTCAACAGCTCGTAGGGGAATCGAACCCCTGTTTCCGCCGTGAGAGGGCGGCGTCTTAACCGCTTGACCAACGAGCCATTCTATGTAATGTGCAACTGATAAATTATTTATCCCTCACATCACCTTAAATATCTTACTATAATTTGGCGAATAATGCAAGCAAAATTTTTAAATCTTTTGTAACAGTTCAACCCGCAAGGATGGTGCGGCGCCATCTGTTGTGCTGCACCATCCTTGCGGGTTGAACTGTTACAATCTTTTATTGATTCCTAAGTTTATAAACACGCCTGCTTTGCCGCACAGCGGTTCTGCCCCATCCAGATTATGATACAAAATCAAACAGGCTGATCTGATTCGACTCCGGCAGATTCCCTAAAAGGTGAAGGCTGTCCATCAAATCTACAATTGTCTTAGACACCTTTGTCCTCTGGCGGAAATCATCCTTGGACAAAAACATGCCGTCCTTGGCTGCTTCCACGATAGCATCAGCCGCCTTCTCTCCCAGCCCGTCGATGCTGTTTAGAGACGGCATCAGCTTTCCGTCCACAATTTGAAAATTTCTGGAATGTGCCGAGAAGATGTCGATAGGGGTAAATTCAAAGCCTCTGGCATACATCTCCTGTACAATCTTCATATCCTTATAGGAATCCTGCTCCTTCTTGGAAAGAGAGTCGCTTCTTCTCTTATAATCCGTCATCACATTTTCCAAATGCTGCTGCCCCTGACACATAATTTCATAAGAAAATGCCGATGCCCTGATTGAAAAATAGGAGGCATAGTAGGCAAGCGGATAATTGATCTTGCAATATGCAATACGCCAGGCCATCATAACGTACGCCGCCGCATGGGCTTTGGGAAACATGTACTTGATTTTTTTGCAGGACCATATATACCAGTCTGGTACATCCTTTTCCTTCATCGCTTCCTCCCATTCCGGCTTCAATCCCTTTCCCTTACGCACACTTTCCATGATGGTAAAAGATAATGCGCTGTCCACCCCTTTATTGATCAGGTAGATCATAATATCGTCACGACAGCAGATTGCGGAGGAAATGGTAGCAGTCCCCTCAAGAATAAGCGTCTGAGCATTTCCCAGCCACACGTCCGTCCCATGCCCCAAGCCAGAGATCCTGATCAAATCAGACAGGCACTGCGGCTTAGTATCCAGAAGCATCTGAATGACAAACTCTGTTCCAAACTCCGGTATCCCCAAAGACCCCACCGGGCAGCCGTCAATTTGATCCGGCGTGATCCCTAACGCGGAAGTATTTTGAAACAGGGACATAACCCTGGCATCATCCAGGGGAATCGTCGTAGGATCGATTCCCGTAAGATCCTGCAGCATACGAATCATGGTAGGATCGTCGTGTCCCAGTATATCCAGCTTTAACAGATTATGGTCAATAGAGTGATAGTCAAAATGAGTTGTGACGATATCAGTTGTCATATCGTTCGCAGGATGCTGCACAGGGGTAAAGGAATTGATATCCTCACCCATAGGAAGCACGATGATACCGCCGGGATGCTGCCCTGTGCTCCTTCTAATGCCGGTACACCCTCCCACAATACGGTTAATCTCGCAATTTCTCTTCCTCTTTCCCCGCTCCTCGTAATAATTTTTCACATAGCCGAATGCCGTTTTGTCCGCCAGGGTCGCAATGGTTCCTGCACGATACGTCTGACCAGCGCCAAAAATAACTTCCGTATATTTATGCGCCTTACTCTGATACTCTCCCGAAAAGTTTAAGTCAATATCCGGCTCCTTGTCCCCCTTGAACCCGAGGAACGTCTCAAAAGGAATATCAAATCCATCCTTAACCAGCGGCTTTCCACATACCGGGCACATCTTATCCGGCATATCACAGCCTGCATTTCCTGCATAAGCCTTTACCTCCGGGGAATCAAAGTCATAATAAAAGCAGTTAGGACACCTGTAATGGGCGCTTAAAGAATTAACCTCCGTGATTCCCGCCATAAACGCTACTAGAGAAGAACCTACCGACCCACGGGAGCCCACCAGATAGCCGTCCTCCACCGATTTCCACACCAGCTTCTGGGCAATGATATACATCACTGCAAATCCATTGGTGATGATGGAATGCAGTTCTTTTTCCAGCCGGTCCTTTACAATCTGGGGCAATTCCTCCCCGTATAATTCATGTGCTCTGTTATAGCAGATGTCGGTCAGCGTTTTATCGCTGTCAGGGATGACCGGCGGGCACTTATCCGGGCGCACCGGAGCCATCACATCAATCCTGTCGGCAATCTTATTGGTGTTGGTGATTACCACTTCCTCCGCCTTATCGCTTCCCAGGTAAGAGAACTCCTCCAGCATCTCTTCCGTGGTGCGTAGATAAAGAGGCGCCTGATTATCCGCATCTGTAAATCCTTTACCTGCCATGATAATCCTCCGGTAGACTTCATCCTCGGGATCCAAAAAATGCACATCACAAGTCGCCACTACAGGTTTATGAAATTCTTCCCCCAGCGCAACAATCTTCCGGTTGATTTCCTTCACGTCCTCCATGCTGTTTATAGCGGAGACACGCTCTGATTCAATCATGAACTTATTATTTCCAAGGGGCTGTATCTCTAAATAGTCATAAAAATTTACCAGCCGGGCAATTTCTGGCTCCGCTTTTCCATCCAATAACGCCCGATACAGCTCACCTGCCTCACAGGCGCTTCCCAGAATCAGCCCTTCCCTATGCTTCATAAGCAGGCTCTTAGGCACCCTGGGACGCTTACTGTAATAATTCAAATGTGATTCCGATACGAGGGTATAAAGATTTTCCCTCCCGATATTATTTTGCGCCAGAATAATCGCATGATAAGAGGGCAGTTTTTTGATAATTTCCGGACTGGTCTCTCCCAACGCATTTACCTTCGCAAGGGTATCTGCCCCCCGCTCTTTCAACATTTTTATAAATTTAACAAATATTTCCGCTGTTGCCTCCGCATCCTCCACTGCCCGATGATGATTTTCCAGAGAAATCCCCAGTGTCTTTGCCACCGCATCCAGCGTATGCTTTGCCTGATGAGGTAAGAGGATCCTTGCTATCCCTACCGTATCCACATAAATAAATTCACGCTTTAAATTCTGTCTTACGGCATTTTCCTTGATAAAGCTCATATCAAATTCCGCATTGTGAGCTACCAGCACGGCGCCCTCGCAAAAAGCAAGAAACCCGGGCAGCACCTGCTCAATAGAAGGCGCTTCCATCACCATACTGTCATTGATTCCAGTCAGTTTTTCAATCTCAAATGGAATTGGCACATCAGGATTCACAAATGTAGAAAACCGCTCCGTAATCTCTCCTTTCGACACTTTAACAGCGCCGATTTCTATGATTCTATTGTTTACCGGTGAAAACCCTGTGGTCTCTATATCAAATACCACAAAATCCCCCTCAAAATCCTGTCCCGTCTCACCGGTTGCAATCTCATGCAGATCATCCACAAGATACGCTTCCATTCCATAGATGACCTTAAAGAAGTCCTGCTTATCCGGGCTGCCCTCTCCTGCTTCCTTGCGCTTTGCCTTCTCCGCCTTCCACAAATCTTCCCATACATGATTGGCATCTGGAAACGCCTGTACAACACCGTGGTCCGTAAGCGCGATTGCCGGGTGCCCCCATTGGTAAGCCCGCTTTACAATATCCTTTGCCTCTGACACTCCGTCCATATCACTCATCTTTGTATGGCAATGAAGCTCCACCCTCTTGCGGGCACTATTGTCACTGCGGGATGTGGTGAAATCAGAAATCTTTTTCACTCCCAAAAGAGAACCGATGGTAAGCTCATTATCAAATTTGTCAATCATGGTGATGCCCTTCAATTTGATGAAAGCCCCCGGTTTGATCCCCTGCTTAATTTCATTCACCTGCTCATTATGGGCAAACATTTTGATGGTCATAGTGTCCGTAAAATCCGTCACATCGAACATCAATATGGTTCTTTCATTCTTGATTTCCCTGGAATCAAAGCTGATGATCTTTCCCTTGATGACCACCTCGCCCATTTCTCCCACAATGTCCTCAATCGGCATGGCATCTTCCTCAAAGTCCCTGCCGTAAAGTACATCCGGGTTATCCGAACGCCGTACAGCCCGCTTAAAGTCATTCTTACGAACCCCTCTTTTTTCCTTTCCCTGAAAGGCGCCGGTCATTCCTGATCTTGCCTGTTCCCCTGAAATCCTCTTGTCCTTTTCATCCGGCTTTCTGGCACCTTGCAGCTCCTTGACTCCATCCTTCATCTTCATTCCGGCATCCTGCGTCATACTTTGCCCGTCGCTGCTGCTGTCTGGCACACTGCCTGCGCCCAACGCCCTTGCCGTAATTTCCGCTACCTGCCGGGCAATCTTAAGATCATCCTCTTCCTTATACCTGCCCGTCTTTTTATCCTTATACTCTATCCGGCAGGTCACATGAAATCCGCACCTGATATTGAAAATCTTCTCCAGAATCCTAACAAGTTCTTCCGCCTTGCTCCTTGCAAGGACGGTGTCTTCCACAGTAAGGAAAAGTTGTCCACCGTCCGGGAAAGCAAGATCCGCTCCCTTGAACAAATTATATTCAATAGGACTATAGTTCTTAAGTTCCAGCAAAATACTGTCTTTATAAGCATTCATCAGCTTTTCAGGAGTATACTGCTCCGACAGATGAAAGCGCTCGTACAACTTTACCGCCACCTGGTGGGAAGAAAAGAACTGTTTCTTGATTTCCGACTCTACCCGATAAATCGTCTCTTTGGGAATCAGATAATCACATCCTATGGTCACTCTGATAAAGTCCCTGCTCTTTGTAGCAGACACCTTCTCCACCGTCACCTGTTCAAACAGCTCCTGTACCTTCTTATCCAATTTTAATGTGGGAAATACCTCAAAAAACTGCTTTGCCATTTTCCGTACGCTCTTATCTTTCCTATTGATTCCAGTGCTCTAATTCTTCCCTAAGTACCCCAAGAAGTTCATCTTCGGGCACCTTTTTTACGATCTCACCTTTCTTGATCAAAAGCCCTTCTCCAATCCCCCCGGCAATACCGATGTCCGCCTCTTTTGCCTCCCCGGGACCATTGACCGCACATCCCATAACCGCCACTTTGATATTAAGAGGAAACTCTGCCACCATGTTTTCAACCTGATTGGCAAGTCCGATTAAATCAATCTTAGTCCTCCCACAGGTAGGACAAGAAACCACTTCAATGCCTCCCCTGCGAAGTCCCAGTGTCCTTAGAATCAGTTTGGCAGACTTGATTTCCTCCACCGGATCCCCTGTCAACGATACCCTTATGGTATCACCGATTCCCTGATGCAGAATCAACCCCAGCCCAATGGAAGACTTGATATTTCCACTGATAATCGTCCCTGACTCCGTTATGCCCACATGCAGCGGATAATCTGTCTTTTTGGCAAGAATCTCATGCGCCTTTACACACATCAGCACGTCAGAAGACTTGATGCTGATGACCATATTTTCATAGCCCATCTCCTCAATCATATGTACTTTATCAAGGGCGCTCTCCACGATTCCTTCCGCCGTCACCCCATGATATTTTTCAACCAGCTCCTTCTCAAGAGAACCGCTGTTTACTCCTACCCGGATAGGAATCTCTCTCTCTCTGGCGGCTTCCACAACCGCCGCCAGCTTATCCTTTCCGCCGATATTCCCTGGATTGATCCTGATCTTATCCGCCCCATTCTCCATGGCGGCAACCGCCATCTTATAATCAAAATGAATATCCGCCACAAGAGGAATGGAAATCTGCTTTTTAATCTCCCCAATCGCCTGCGCCGCATCCAAAGTCGGCACCGTACACCTGATGATCTCACACCCAGCCTTCTCCAATTTATGAATCTGAGCCACCGTCGCCTCCACATCCTCCGTCCTTGTATTCGTCATAGATTGAATCAAAATCGGGTTTCCGCCTCCAATCACCCGGTCTCCAATTGAAATTACCCTCGTCTGTTCCCTAGTCATACTTCCTCCTCCTATTTTCCCGTGCCTTTTCTCATATGATACATTATATTCCGCCCAGCCTTGCAAAGTCAATGTGTTCCATAGTCTGTCCCCCACTTATTGGCTTCCCGATTCCATTCCGTCTGCCTTGATATGGAAAATTCTGCTGCGGTACTGCTCCCCATCCTCTCCTACCGCTACAATCTGCACCGACAGTTCCTGTGTGGGCAGGCGCTCTGCGGGAAGTTCAAAGCGTACTTTATCATTTGTTATGTAAACCGCATCATATTTAAGAAGTAATTTGCGCTCACAGGTATCACGCATCTCTACCCATAACGCCTGGTCTTCCTCTTTTGCATATGCAGTGCCGGAAGAAATGCGTTCTCTGCAAGTTCCTGATGCTAGAGCAAAGACCGCTAATAGACTTACAAAAAGACCGGAAATCTTCTTTTCCGTGAGCCATACCGTCTTCTCTTGTTTACGCAGGAATTGTCTTTTTCTTGTAAATTTGGAAAAAAATAATGAAAATAAGATGAACAGAATCATAACCATCAATGGTTTGATTAGGTAAGGAAATGGAAACTGGTTTTCTGGAATACCTCTAAGCAGAGGCAGGATAAAGCAGCAAGCAGCATATCCTCCAATAAATGCAAGGACACTTCTCTTAATTCTCTGCATAAGCAAATACTTGCGGCGTTCTGACGGATAGTCAAGCAGCGCATGTTCTACCTGTTCTATAGATGAAAAGGCGTCTTTTCTGTTTTCTGTAGTGCACCGGCTTATGATTTCATCCAGCGAGACGCAAAGCGCCTTATCATATTCGCCCACAGGACGTCTCCCATAGAAATTGCAGACAGGATGAACACCCGTCAGCATTTCGTGCAGCACCGCCCCAAGCCCGTAAATATCCCAACTTTTATCGCCTTGTGTCTGCTTCCACTGCTCTGGCGGCGCATATCCCGGCGTCCCTACACACCACGCTTCCTTTTCCCTGCCACAGGCTGTCTGAAGCGTTCCTCCAAGATCAATCAGTTTCAACCTTCCATCCTGCCGAATCATGATATTCTCCGGCTTTAAGTCTCTATAGATGACAGCCGGATGCCTGTCGTGGAGATACCCCAGTATTCTGCACAGATCCACTGCCCATTTAACTGCTTGCCGTTCCGGCACTCGTCCGTGCTTTTCAAGGTACTTCCGCAGCGTCATCCCTTCCACGTATTCCATCACTAAAAAGGTACGCCCCTCCTCTTTAAAGCAGTCATAAATTCCAGGAAGTCCGGGATGTTCCACTTCCTTTAAAAGTTCTGTTTCCGCCAAAAGAAATTCTTCCGTACTTTCCTTGACAGCTGCCAGCCGATTTAAATTAAGGTCCCTTACAAGATATACGGTTCCTGTCCTGCCGCTGCCGATGGTACGAAGCACCTCGTACTTATGAAATAAGACCCTGCTCATGCAGCACCTCCTTCGGGAAATGCCAAGTAAATCGCTGACATATTATCCTTTTCACCCCTTTTTAATGCTGCCAGACTAAGTTCCCTGAGCCTTCGTTCAATCTGACCCTCACAGTTAATCTCTTTTGGGTCAAGAATTTCTCCTAATTCCTGCTCCACCGTCCTGTAAAATCCGTCGGTACACAGGAGGAATCCCTGCTTTTTGCAAATTCTTCCAAAACAAACCTGGGGTTCCTGAAAAGGGAAACTTCCCATACATCGGGTAAGCCCCCTTCCCCTGTCAGAATGGTCCTTTGTCAAACACTCTGCCTCTCCCCTGCTGCATAAGTAAATTCTGCTGTCTCCTAAGTGAACAATCAAATAGTTTCTTTTCCACACAAAAAGTAATGATATGGTCGCCCCTAACTTAATCTCTTTCCCGTTTCCATAACGATTCAGCCCATCATTGATTTCGTAAAAGCAGCGCATAAGGCTTCTTTCTATTGCACTCTTCCCCTTTCTTCTGCAAACCAATGAAAGCATCTGCTGGTAAAAATTCTCTATTAATTTTTCCATGATATATCCGCTGGCAGTTTCCCCTTCCCAGAGCCCTCCGATACCGTCGCTTATTGCTGCAAACACCACCCGTCCCCTGCTTGTCATCGCCTGCTGCAATGTCAAAGAATCCTGATTTTCCGCACGCCTTCCCCGGTCCCAGTATACACCTGAAATAATCCTTAATCCCATTCTTCCTCCCATTCACCGCGCCCCATGTCCAAATTGTGAATAGTATCGATTATACCTCTACGCAAAAAAAGAATCCATTATACAAAATTACCAAAAACATAATTTCAGTAACTTTGTACAAGAATTCTTTGTGTTATTCTAAATGAAATCAAAAAAACTTTGTTATATCATTAAACAGAACAAGGACCATAAGCACCATCAGTGCCATCATTCCCGCCAAATGCACCAGTCCTTCCTTCTCAGGTGGGACCGGTTTCCCACGTATTGCCTCTATCAGCAAAAATACCAAACGCCCTCCGTCAAGCGCCGGAAGGGGCAGCAGATTCATGATTCCTAGATTTACCGACAAAAGTAAGGCAATATTCATCATATTCAATATCACCTCCACTACCCCGTAAGGTCTTGCCGTGTCATAGGCATCATCCACCATCTTTACGATTCCCACCGGTCCTGCCACATCGTTTCTGGACAGCTGCCCGGTAACCAGCATCTGCAAGCTCTTAAAAGTAGTCTCTACATAAAATTTCATGGTATAAAAAGCATATTGAAAGGTCTGAGGTACATTGCACTTTAAATATCCTCCGGCTACAATTCCCATGTAATACCGATTTGTCGTCTCATCATAGGTTGGAACAATCTCAACAGTATGTTCCTGCCCATCACGCTCATAGGTCACCATAAGGGACTCGCCTTTCGTATTAAGTTGTGAGATCAAGGTTACCTCACCGCCTAAATAAATTCGTTTTCCGTTGATTTCGGTGAGAATGTCCCCTGCCTGAAGTCCTGCCTCCTGCGCCCGACTTCCTTCATTAACCATTTGAACCTCCGGTGTGGTTATGCCGCAGACAGACACAAGAATCATCGCCATCACGTATGCCGTCAGGAAATTGAAAAGTGGTCCTGCAAAAATGGCAGCAAACCGCACCCACACTGGCGCATTGGGAAATGCTCTTTCCGACATCTCCCCCTTTTCTTTTTCCACCCCGTCTTCCCCTTCGAACATGCAGGCGCCGCCTATGGGAAACAGTTTAAGTGAGTACTTTGTATCTCCCTTTTGAAAAGAAAAAAGCGTAGGTCCCATACCGATAAAAAATTCAACCACGTGAATCCCATTCTTTTTTGCCACAATAAAATGACCAAACTCATGAGAAAGTACCACTACAAAAAATATAATAATAAATAGAATAATTGATACTGCCAATTTCATACCTCCTGTACGCATTCATTATCTAAAAATGCGGATACCGGCTTTCTATATATTCATAAGCTGCTGCTTCTGCATCCAGAATCTCCTCTACAGAAGGATCCGCCACAACTTTATGATGCGCCATAGCCCCTTCTATCAAATCATAAATCTCAAGAAATCTGATTTTTCTTTCTAAAAACAGGGAGACAGCCTTTTCATTTGCTGCATTGTATACAGTCGGCATACTTCCTCCCGCTTTAATTGCATCATATGCCATGGATAGCCCTTTAAAGGTGTCGGTGTCCGGTTTCTCAAAGGTAAGCGCAGAAAGCGCAAAGAAGTCCACCCGCTTTCCTTCCATCGGTCTTCTATCAGGATAAAACAGCGCATATTGAATGGGGAGCTTCATATCTGGCATTCCCAGTTGTGCCATTATACCGCCGTCTGCATATTCTACCATAGAATGGATGATACTCTGGGGATGGACTACCACCTGAATCTTTTCCGGTTCTGTCTGAAACAACCATTTTGCTTCAATCACTTCCAGACCTTTATTGACCAATGTTGAAGAATCCACTGTAATCTTTCTACCCATGGACCAATTTGGATGCCTCAACGCATCTTCAACTGTAATCTGCCCCAATTCTTCCCTCTTTTTTCCCCTAAAGGGTCCGCCGGAAGCAGTCAGTAGAATTTTGCTGACACGCTGTGTATTCTCCCCGTGCATAGACTGAAAAATCGCACTGTGCTCACTGTCAACAGGCAAAATCGACACATTCTTCTGGGCGGCAAGGGGCATGATGATATGACCTGCCGTCACCAATGTCTCCTTGTTTGCAAGGGCTATGGTTTTGCCTGCTTGAATAGCTGCTATAGTAGGCTTAATTCCTATCATTCCCACAATTGCAGTCACTAACACTTCCAATTCTGTCATGACAGCAATTTCCAGAAGCCCTTCCATTCCACAAAGAACTTTTGTTTTTGTGTCCGCCACCTTGATGCGAAGCGCATCTGCAGCTTCTTTTGTCCACATCACAGCAAGGAATGGTGCAAATTCCCGTACCTGCTCCTCCATTCTTTCCACACTTTGACCAGCTGCAAGCGCCACCACCTGTAAATCTTTATTATTTCTGACAATTTCAAGTGTCTGTGTTCCAATCGATCCTGTCGATCCCAAAATTCCGATTTTTTTCATGATGTTCTCCATTCCACCGTCTTATCAGCCATGTATCAATATCAATGTCAAAAAATAAATCATGGGCGCCGTAAAGATAACACTGTCAAACCGATCCATAACGCCTCCATGCCCCGGTATCAATTTCCCATAATCCTTGATCTCATGATTTCTCTTTATTGCAGACGCCGCCAAATCTCCCACCTGAGAAACTACCGCTCCCACAGCGCTGATCAATACAAAAATCCATGTCACCTTCTGATCCATTACCACCGATTCAACCACAAAATAAGCATAGACCGCTCCCACAATTGCAGAACCTAAAACACCTCCTAATGCCCCTTCAATCGACTTCTTCGGACTAAGTATCGGCGCCAGTTTATGCTTTCCGAAAAGCATTCCCACTGCATATGCACAGGTATCGCAGATCCATGAACTGATAAAAATCATCCATACCGTATAAATCCCGTATGGCAAAATCCTTACCAAATAAATGAAAGAAAGCATCACTGGCGCATATGCCACGCAGAAAAAAGCACACATAATCTGCTCTGCCCTATATTTCGGAAAAGTAAACACATAGAGAAACATAAAGCCAACTAAAATCGTTATCAGTACAAGAAGCAGAAAAATCTTATTCTCCACAAACACCAAAAGGAAATAATACACCGCGATTCCCGTATAACCTATGATTTCCAGTCCATTAATCTTTTCTTTTACATGCGCCAGCCCACAGGCTTTCATAAGCTCCCTGTAAGCAACGACAGCAAGAAACAGAAGAACTGCCGCAAGCACATAGCCTCCTGTCAATATAACCGCAAGGGCCAGCGCTACAAGAACAATACCGCTTATAAGTCTTGTCATGAACATGGCTTATTCCTCCTTATACACGACCATATCTTCTGTCTCTATGATTATATGCCTCCACAGCTTTTACCAATTCTTCTTTTGTAAAATCAGGCCAAGCCACAGGTGTAAAATAAAACTCTGTGTAAGCAATCTGCCAGAGAAGGAAATTGGAAATTCTCTGCTCATTACAGGTACGGATCAAAAGATCCGGTTCCGGCAGTCCACGGGTATCCAAAAGTTCTGACAAATATGACTCCGATATATCCGCCGCCTTAATTACTCCATTTTGGATATTCTCGGCAATCTCCTTCACTGCGCGGACAATCTCATCTCTACCCCCATAATTTAACGCAATCTGAAAATGTAGTCCGTCATTGTCCTTTGTGGCATTTTCAAGCTCTGCAATCCTTTTTCTGATATCTTCATCCAGCCCTGACTTATCTCCCAAGACTCTTACGCACATACGATTCTTTTTTGCAGTGGCAAGACAGGTTTTCATGTAATTGCGTAGAAGCTTCATAAGCGCATCAACTTCATCCTTGGGTCTGTTCCAATTCTCTGTGCTGAACGCATAGACCGTCAAATACTGTATTCCCATCCGGTATGCTTCCTCACAGATGATTTCCACTGTTTTAGCTCCCTGCACATGACCGTAATTTCTAGGCATGCCTTTGCTCTTAGCCCATCGTCCATTTCCATCCAGGATAATCGCCACATGCTGCGGCATTATCAGTTCTTTTTCCTCTGCCATAAGATAAAACCTCTCTATTTTTATTTCCACAACATTTAAATGCCCCGCCGCAAGCGGCGGGGTATTTAACTCTCGCGGCAATCGTCCAATCTATCAAACGAAATACGCGCATCGTTTATTGATGCTGCCCTTTACACCGTAAGGATTTCTTTGGATTTTTCTTCCATCAGCTTGTCAACATCCTTAATATATTTGTCAGTCAATTTTTGCAATTCTTCTGAAAGTTCTTTGATTTCATCCTCTGAAACCTCTGCCTTGGCAAGTTTTTTGAAGGAATCATTGCCATCTCTTCTTATATTGCGGACAGCAACCTTGCATTCTTCTGCCTTTTTCTTAACATCCTTTACAAGATCTTTTCTGCGCTCTTCTGTAAGCTCCGGAAATACCAGCCTTATGACTGCCCCATCATTGGAAGGCGTAATACCTATATCCGAAGCGAGAATGGCTTTCTCGATGCTCTTGATCAGTGACTTTTCCCATGGGGAAATCTGAATCATTCTTGCCTCAGGAATCGTGATATTTCCTACCTGCTGAATAGGTGTAGGTGTTCCATAATAATCTACGCGAAGCTTATCTAATACATGGGGATTGGCACGCCCTGCCCTGATTCCCTGATAGTCTGCCTCTAGATGGTCGTAAGTCTTTCTCATCTTATCATCATATGTCTTTAATCTCTCATCCATTTTTATTACCCCCTTCGTCTATACCGTCACTTTTGTTCCATTGAAATTTCCATTTACTGTATTTACGATACTATCCTTCTCATTTAATTCAAATACCCACATAGGCATTTTATTATCTCTTGCCAATATGGATGCCGTCATATCTACCACTTGAAGATTATTGGCAATTACCTCATCGATACTGATCTCATCATACTTTTTCGCAGAGGGATTTACCTTGGGATCACTGTCATAAACGCCGTCAATGGATTTTGCAAGCAAGATTACCTCCGCCTCCACTTCAACTGCCCTTAACACGACTCCTGTGTCCGTTGAAAAATATGGATGTCCTGTGCCCCCTGCAAAAAATACCACCGTACCCTTTTCAAAGTACTTGACCGCTCTGTCCTTAGAAAATAGCTTTGTAAAGGAACCACACTCAAAGGGAGTTAGAATAACCGTTTTCATCCCCACACTACGAAAAATCTCAGATACATAGATACAGTTCATAACCGTTGCAAGCATTCCAATCTGATCTGCCTTCGTCCTATCAATGTTTTCACTGGTACGCCCACGCCAAAAATTTCCGCCGCCGGTAACGATGCCGACCTGCATCCCATCATCTATAAGTTTTTTGACCTGCAATGCAACTGCCCTCACCGTATTTTCATCAAAACCTGTCTTCTTCTCTCCAGCCAGCGCTTCTCCGCTTAATTTCAGTAAAATTCTCTGCATATCCACGCCTCACTTATTTCATCTTTTTCAGTTCTTCAAAGAAGGATGTAGGGTTGACCTCTGCATAACACTGAGAACACATACCCTCAATAACAGCGCCGTTGTTAATCTGTACCGATTTGGATTTGATATCTCCCATGACGATTGCTGATGTGTCAAGAATAACAGGTCCTCTAACATCTAAATCCCCTCTCACTGCGCCGGCAACCACTGCACTGTTCGCATATACATTTCCAAGAACCACTGCATTCTGTCCAATTTTAATGCTTCCGTGGCTTCTAAGCTCCCCGGTAATTCTTGCACCCTCTGCATAAATCTCTGATGCCTGAGAATTTCCCTGAATTTCTCCTGTAATATTCAGTTTGCCCAATGCCTCTACATTTCCTACAATACGTCCCCTTACCTCAAGTGCTCCTTCCGTTGCAATATTGCCATTGATAATCATGGACTCGGTAAGAACAGACACTTCACCGCTTGCCGATTTTGATGAAGGTCTCGACAGCTCCGGCATCTTTCTTTCAACTACTGGCGGCGTATAAACTGGCTCTTCCTTTGGCAGTTCTGTTTCCGTCTTTCCAAACATCTGACTGAAATCTGAACCGAAATCCGTGCCAAAGTCCGTTGCAGTATCCATACCCAAATCATCTGTTGAATCTACAGCAAAGACTTCCTTTCTATCACCGCCAAAATCCTCTGCATCAAGATCCTCTACGATAAGATCATCTGAAACAACTGGCATTTCACTTGCTTCAATCAATGTTTCTTCCTGCTCTACGGCGGCTTCCGTGTCTGCTTGCGCAAAGATTGACGCACTTGCATCTGTATCTGCATCAGGCAGTACTTGCTCCACCGTTTCTTTCTTTACTTCTTCTTCACCCTCTGACGGTAAAAGTTCGTTGACTGCCTGTGACAAGTCATCCTTTAAATCTGAGAAAAAACCCATCTTTAAAAATCCTCCATTCGTATCTTGATTATCCTTCATTTATTGCTTTGCCGTTACATGCTGAACCGGTATGGTCTCATCCGTAACAGGTAAAAACACGGCATCGCCTCTATCCTGAATCGTCCTGATGATTTCAGGCAGCGCTTCCACCGTTGTCTCCTTTTCAGTTGCATCATGCATCAGAATCATGCACTCATTGGTACTATCTAATTTTGTTACACAGTTTTCGACGATTACCTCTGCACTCAGCGGTGTGCTGACAGCGTCTCCTGAAGCAATATTCCAGTCAAAATAAGTAATGCCATTTTCATTCAAATATGCAATCAATTCCTGTATGTCTACTTTACTCACCGTGTTGGAACTTCCGCCCGGGAAACGATAGAATCTGGGCAAGATACCGGTAATCTGATAAAGATAATCCTGAAGCTTTGTCAAATCCTCCACGTAGCTTTCTTTTGACTCATAAATCTCATCATATTTATGGCTGTAAGAATGCATGGCAAGTGTATGACCTTCTGCAACAATCCGCTGATAAGCCTGCACAGATCTCTCATCTGTCTTTCCTACCACAAAAAAAGTAGCCTTTACATCATATTCTTTCAAGATATCCAGAATTTCATCCGTATTCTGACTTGGTCCATCGTCAAATGTTAAATAAATCTGCTTTTCATAACCGATTACATTCTGCTGCCCTGCCTCTTCTTCTGTAACCTGCTCTGTATCCTCTGGCGCTTCTTCCATATTTGCTGCCGTATAGACTCCTGTAGTGCCATCTATTCCATTGCCATAAATCAATAACGCCTCTTCTAACTCTCTCACTTTGCTTTGTAGTGAAAAAACCCGCACTCCCAATATAATGCTAATGACGATTGGAATTATGATTGCAGCGGCAATAGTTCCTAATATCATTCTTTTTAACAGCCGGATTCTTTTACGGCGGTCATAACCCCTCTCTTCCATGGTCAATAGCTCCTTACACATGATTTGCCTATATTGTATCACAATATACATTTATGGGAAAGAGTCAAATTGTATAGATTACAATGTTTTTAAAGAGCAAATGATCCCCCAGAACTACCCTTACATGAATCATATAAAAGGGACTGCCCAAAGACAATCCCTTTTTAATTATCCTCTTATACGATTTTTACAATAATAGAAGATTACATTCCTGCCTGTGCTGCAACCTCTGCTGCAAAGTCATCTACCTTCTTTTCAAGTCCTTCACCTGTCTCGAAACGGACAAACTTCTTGATAGAAAGAGCTGCATTATTTTCCTTTGCAACCTGAGCCACATACTGTGCTACCGACTGTTTTCCGTCTTCTGCCTTGACATAAACCTGCTCTAACAGGCACACTTCCTTTAATTCCTTGTTGAGACGTCCCACTACTGCGCCTTCAATAACCTTTTCGGGTTTGCCTGCCATCTTAGGATCATTGGCAATCTGTGCCATTAAAATTTCTTTCTCATGTGCCTTGTATTCCTCAGAAACATCCTCTGTGGAAACATACTTCGGTGAAAGTGCAGCAACCTGCATAGCAATGTTGGTCATTGCTTCCTTAACTGCATCATTTACAACATCACTGTCAGCTTCAACGATAACGCCGATTCTTCCGCCGCCGTGTACATAAGAAACTACGCATCCATGCTCAGCAACAACCTTTTCAAATCTTCTGATATTTAAATTCTCACCAATCTTGGCAACCTTTGCAACCAGCGCATCTTTAACAGTCATTGATGTATCTGCATTCCAAGGCTCAGCCATAAATGCATCCATATCCTTTGCATCTGAATTTACCGCCTGGTCTGCAACTGAAGCTACAAATCCCTGGAACTCCTCGTTCTTTGCGACAAAGTCCGTTTCAGAATTTACTTCTACCACTGCTGCCACTTTATCTTCAACTACAACCACATTACAAAGACCTTCTGCTGCAATTCTGCCAGCCTTCTTCTCTGCCTTTGCCTGACCGTTCTTTCTAAGGAACTCAACAGCTGCATCCATATCACCGTCTGTTTCGCCAAGTGCCTTCTTACAGTCCATCATACCTGCGCCGGTCATCTCTCTTAATTCTTTCACCATAGCTGCTGTAATATTAGCCATTTCTTAATCCTCCATCTATCCAACTATTCAGCATCTGCTGCTGCAACTTCCTCGATATCCTCAGGTGCTGCTTCGCCTGCTGCCTGTGCCATCTCTTCTGTCACTAATTCTTCACCCTGATTTGCCTCAATGACAGCATCTGCCATCTTTGCAACAATCAATTTTACGGCTCTTATGGCATCATCATTACCAGGAATAATATAATCTAATTCCTCGGGATCACAGTTGGTATCACCGATACCGATCAAAGTAATGCCAAGTGCATGCGCTTCCTGCACGCAGATTCTTTCCTTCTTAGGATCAACAACAAAAATAGCATCCGGGATTCTTGTCATATTCTTGATACCGCCAAGATTTTTCTCAAGTTTTTCCCATTCCTTCTTGATGGCGATAACTTCCTTTTTGGGAAGTACATCAAAAGTGCCATCCTCAGCCATCGTCTCAATCGCTCTTAACCTTTCAATTCTGCTCTGAATCGTCTTAAAGTTGGTAAGCATACCGCCTAACCATCTCTCATTTACATAATACATACCACAACGTTCTGCTTCTGTCTTTACCGCATCCTGCGCCTGCTTTTTGGTACCTACAAAGAGAATCGTTCCTCCCTGAGAAGCAATTTCAAACACTGCTCTGTATGCCTCGTCCACCTTGCCTACAGATTTCTGTAAATCAATAATGTGAATCCCGTTTCTCTCTGTGAAGATGTAAGGAGCCATCTTAGGGTTCCATCTTCTTGTCTGATGTCCAAAATGAACACCCGCTTCTAATAACTGTTTCATTGAAATAACGCTCATGTTTCTACCTCCATTTGGTTTTGCTTCCGCATATCTTCCTCTCTCCTGCATACTCTCAGAAAGCACCGGCAGTCAATAGATACGCGTGTTTTATAGTTATAACGCGGATATTATAGCACAAAAAAATCCCTCTTGCAAGGGATTTTTTGTTTTCGGCAAACCGCCAGAACCATTGTTATTACAGATGCCATGATAGATGTTTCCAGTCCGAAATCCTCATCGGATATTTTAGTCGAATAAAGTTTCCAAAATAGGACAGCACATAGCTACAATCGAGCAAGGATTCTTGCAATCTGCTCATTGTCTGCATTCGCCGGAATTTCAAAGGTTCCCACATTAAGCCGCTTGTCATATCCATTCTCACACAGATATAAATCAAATTCCGTTGCTGAACTCACCAATCCTGCCTGTTCCAGCTTTTCGCTAACCGCAAAAGAACTATCGCCACTGTTTACCTGAATGGTAACTGTTTCAACATTCTGTATATCTCCATCCGCTTCTGTCGGTTTTGGAGTTGCCGGCGCTTTTGTCGCCGAAGGTGCGGGGACTGACGTAGGTATGATTGTCGCCATCGGCGTGGGTTCCACTGAAAGTTCCTCCTGCTGTGCTGGTGTGGGCGCTATAGAAGGCGTGCTGTCTGCTGTAGGCGTCGCCGATGCCGCAGGCGTGCTGGTTGCTGCAGGCGTTGCCGAAGGTGTACTTACCGCCTCAGGCGTCGCTGAAGGCGCAGGTTCACTTGTAGGCGTCGGCGCCTCTTCCTGCTCTTTTTGGAGCTCTGCCTGCAGGCTGCCTGCCGCATCTGCTAATACAGTGCTTTCTTCCGTCATGCCAAGCGCTCTTGCTCTTTCTTTTATTTCCTCGTTGCTCAGTTCTTGCTCTTTGCCGCCGAAAGCAATTCCCATAATGATTGCAGTGACAACGATTCCTATGCCTAAACCTCTTAAATAGTATTTCAGATTCATTTTTATACCTTATTCCTTAAGTATTACTTACATTCCTTCAAATAAATCAATGACCAATTTAACTTCTCCAATTCCAAGTCCCAATTCCTTGGCAATTGCCATATTGGACTTTCCTGTCTTGTGAAGTTCTAAAATTCTTTCGTTATTGTTTCTTCCGCCGCGGCTGCCTTCTTCATTTAATGATACTGCTACTTCAGGCGCTTCTGTCAATGCTTCCTGTGACGGAAGAATCTTCACGCTTTCCGTTTCTACCGCCTTATCTGCCGCCTTTGTGTCCTTTTTTGGTGCTTTTGCCGCACGCGGTTTTCTCGCAGTCTTTGCTGCTTTCGGTTTTTCCTCTTCCTTAGGTTCTGATACCTTGGGCACATCAACCACTTCAGCGGCGATTGGTTTAAAATCATCCTCTATTGCCTTTACTGCTCTCTCTTTCCGCGCTGTTATGACAGACAATTCCTCCACGGTTCTCCCCACAGCTTCTACCTCTTCTTTTGCCTTTGCGGTATTTATTTCTGCTTCCGCTATTGCTTTAAGAAGTTCTTCCGCCTTTGTCTGCGCCTCATCTACTGCATGCTGCGCCTCCGCCGCCCCGGTCTGTGCTTCACTTGCCGCCTGCTTTGCTTCCTTCACCTTGATTTCCATTTCCTTTGCCGCAAGATCTGCATCCAGCATCGTCTGTTTCACTTCGCTTGTCGTCTTTGCCGCGTCAGAAGCAGCCGCTTTTAAGTTCTCATGCTTATCATTCAGCATATCATACAAGAATACTACCTCCTGGTGGCTTTTATTGATTTCACCAAGTACAGTATCTGAATACTCACTAATCGACATCATTTTTTCATTCATCAATCGTTCCATGGAACGTTCCGCCTTCTCCATGGAATAAGAAACCGTTTCATCCACGATTTCATTTATTTTCTCTTTTCTGCCGTCAATCTCTCGGTCAACCATTTCCCTGATGGCATCTTCACTTATTTTTGCGGCATTCTCTATATCTTCCTTCTTGCCTGCCGGCAGCAGAAAGCTGACGATGAACACAATCATACCTAATACTAAAAAAATAATTTCTATCACTTCCATATTTTCACCCGTAGTTCATTAAATTTTCATGTCAAAGTTATTTTGCCCCTTAAGGACGACTCTGCCATCTTTTTCTTCTTTCTTTCTTCTGCGCCCGCCGTCCCCGGCGTAGCTTCCGTTTCCCTTTTCCTTTGCATCAAACTTCTTTCCCCTGTTGTCCGCTTCATCTTGCTGGCGGACCTGACGGACTTTGTTTTCCACCGTCTGATCAAACTGCCTTTGGAAATTGTTCTGATCCACCAAAACTTTGTTGTCCTCATTATGTTTGATGGTGGTAAAATCCTGTGCTCTTGTTACCTGCCCCTGCAGTTCTACACGACTGATCGTCATATGCCTCATATCCTTTCCGAAATTTTTATTCCTTATAAAACTGTCATTTCTATTTCTCCCTTTGATTTTTTGAACTTGCAGTGCGACAAGCTGTTCTTAACAACCATGGAAGCATCCCCAATGGAAATCCTTGTACCGCTGAACACCTCGCCTGATACTTCTATCTTTGCAGAATTACTTTCCGCTAAAAGCTTCTGCAGGGAATCAATCTCCTCCATATACTCCTCCTGCTTCTGCTTCATCTGCTTATCCTTCTGCATCATCCGCTGGGTAGATTTCAATTGCTCCTGCTTCAGGTTTACACCATGCGTCATTTTCTGCGCCATGCCAAGCAGAACCGGCGCCATAGCATCCATCTCCTTCTTGTTCTCAGTCATTGCTTTCTGAAGTTCCTGTATCCGCTGCTTTATGTTAGGATCCACGCCCACTTCCACGAGTGTGTCCGCACCCATGTACGACCCCAGCGTCTTTACTTGGACCAAATTGGCAGCACATACTTTGCCGCCTGTAATGAATCCTCTCTTGCCGCTTACAATAACTTCTGTTCCCGCCGTCACCTCACTGTGCAGGATAGATCCTGCCGATACATATCCTCCCGCATTTACCTTAGAATTTTCTATAAATTTTGCAATGACATTTCCTCCTGCTTTCAAGGTTCCTTTTGCCATCCCATTCATGCCTCTGGCTATGACAACGCTTCCTTCCGCTTCCAGATATGCCCCCTCGACAACACCCCTGACCTCTATGTCTCCCTTTGCCTTTACCTTGAAATTAGTGCATACATTTCCGTTTACCATCACATTTCCATCATATTCAATGTTTCCGGTGGAATTATCCACATTTTCAACTTCAAGCACATCTGAGACAAATACCTTTCCTTCCACCAGAGACACATGACCATTCACCTGCGTGGTAAGTACCTGCCGATCATCGGAAATCATTATGTTTCGCCCATATTTAAGTACCGCCTGCTTGATTGTTCTAGGTTTTATCTTTTCCTGATAAATATCAGTGCCATACTCTCCTGGATCACCCGGATGCAGCCGTGCAAGTATGTCTCCCTTCTTACAATGATTAAGCGTATTTAAGTGAAAAAAGTCTACGCTTCCGTCTTCTTTCAGTGTAGGCTTCGCGTGCAGATCCGTTTCAAAGAAATACTCTATTTTCGCATCAGTGCCATGCCGGGGCGGCTGCCCTTTCGCCACAAGGATATCTGTACAGTAAATCGGACGGGAGAAAAAATTCTGAAGACCATCCTTTCTGATCCCGAATTTAATTTTCTTTCTGGTCAAAAAATCTATAAATTCCTGGGCTGTCAGCCGTTCCCCCTTCTCAGAGGGTGGATAAAACCGCGCCATCGCCATCATTTTATCCTGACTAACCTGAAAAATAAAGCTTCCTTTTATTTCTGGCGAAATATTTTTATTCAGCGCAAACTGGCTAATCCCATCATTTGAGGCAAATGCCTCTTTAAACTCTTTATTCAATGTGCTTGCATCATATGCAATCTCATTGCGATTCAAATAATTGATTACTTCTTTAACATTGACCTTTTTTCCTCCATTACGGGGCGGAAAAAGTTTTAACGACGTTTCATTTTTGCCACACACCACTTGAAAATACCCATTTCTCTTCAAACTGACGCCCCCTTGTACTAGTATTTCGTTCTAAACGGAAAATATCCCCATGTAATTTCCCATCTTTGCTTTCATTTTCTGGAGGGCCCGTGTGTGAAGCTGGGAGATCCTCGACTCAGACACCTCCAACACATTACTGATTTCCTTCAATGTCAAATCTTCATAGTAGTATAGCAAAATAACCTTTTTTTCTTTTTCTGTCAAAAGTTCCAAAGCCTGCTGCAATATCTTCTTTAATTCTTCCTTTTCAATTACTTCTTCCGGGCTGTCAAAACGATGCTGGTCCGTCTGCTCTGCCGGTACCTCGCTTCCAGATTCCATAAACTCGTTTAGAGATACTACCCCCGTAATTTTCATCTGAGACTGCCATGTGAGATAATCCTCCTCAGAAATTCCAAGGCTTGCAGCAATTTCTTCATCTGTTGCAGCCCTTCCAGTTGTTGTCTCAATTTCCTTTATGGCTACATCGATTTTTTTCTGTTTCTGCCTAATTGTTCTGGGAATCCAATCCATCTTCCTAATTTGATCCAGAATCGCCCCCCTAATACGCAGACTTGCATAAGTCTCAAATTTTACAGCCTTCATACTATCAAATTTGTCTATGGCATCAATCAATCCGAAAATACCATAACTTACAAGATCGTCATATTCCACATTATATCCCAGATACATGCTAAGACGCCCTGCTACCAATTTCACCAACGGTGCATATTCCAATATCAGTTTCTCTCTGATTTCAGGCGATTTCGTTTTTGCATAACTTTCCCAAAGCCTTCCTCTTCCTGCCTCGTCCATCGCTACCTCCATCATCCAGATTTATGTCTTTCATTCTGCTTCATTTTCCGTATCTTCGTCTGCTTGATTGGTCGATTCCCCCTCGCCCTCTAACGCAGCCTGCATCTCCATAAGTTCTCTCTCGTGTTCTTCCTGCATTTTGATTTGGCTTACAAAGGCAGTTACCCTCCCTTGAATGAAACTGCCTGCCAAATAAAACACTAAAAGCACTAAAAGTAATATCGTCAGCATCTGTTCTGTACTATAGTGAAAATAAAACATTATTAAGCTTGCTACTGCGCCTGCAAGGAGCGTTACAAAGGGCGCAAACAATTTCATCTTTTTCATATCGTCTTCTCCGATTTTCCTACAGCCTTTATAACAAAATCTCCTGTTTTGGGGTAAAAAATCACTGTCCGCCCATAGGAATCTCCCGTATCCTCAGCCAGAATCGGTATCCTGAGCTGATTAAGTTTTTTCTTGCTTGCCATTACATTACGCTCCCCAACGCGAATCATATCACTCTTGCTGCCAAAAGCGAACATCTGCGCACCTCCAGCGATTTTCGCCACAAGCCTGCTGCGGTTAGCGCCCATGCGGACAATTTCATTTACCATATCTTCTATACCAGTATCTGCAAACTTTGGTCTGTTTGTATTGTTTTTTATTTCGGTGCTGTCTGGCAGCATAATATGTGCCAGGCCCCCGATTCCTGTTGCCGGATCCCTCACTGCAATTCCAACGCAAGAGCCTAATCCCAAGGTCGTCACCGCATCGTCACCTCTACAGGTCTTGAAATCAGCCATTCCTACCTTAATAACTTCACTCATCTTTCCACGCGTCTCCCATTTTTCTTCCAATCCCTACAATACACCAAGCGATGTCAATATTTTCTCGTAGGAATTCATGTCTGGGATAAGAATAAAATAGCCGTCTAATTCTACGTCATCTGAAAAGGTCGTCTGTATAAGCAAAATTTTATCCCCCAGCACACCAAATTCAACCGCTGGAACGCTCAAAAGCGCCCCTGCCATATCAATACCAAGCTGTGGTACCGATGGATAGATTTTCAAATTAGTCAATCCCGATAAAGCATTTAGATATGCTCCTGTGATGATATTTCCAAGCTCCTTTACAGCAGAGCATTCCATTTCGCCAAACTGGTACTCCTCCAGATTTTCCTCATCGATTCCAAGCATTCCACACATCAGTTTATTTACCAGATGCGCCGCCGTTGCTTTGGTAAAAATAAACATCATGCTGCCCTCTATATCGCCTTCAACCTGAAGAAAGATGCTAACCATAATCTGGTCATCTCCCCCCACAATCTCCCCCAATTCATGAAATTCAAGCAGCCTGACCTGCGGCACCGACATATCCACTTTACATCCTACCATCTGTGCAAGCGCAGTAGTTGCATTTCCTGCCCCGATATTTCCCAGTTCCTGCAACACGTCAAAATATTGATTTGTTATTTGCTCCATGCTAAGGTCCTTCATGGTTCCTCCTATCATTTCCTTCTCATACATTATGCTTCTATTATTTACTCTCCATAGCAACAGCATTGAGGTCAAGAAGCGAAATCAGCTCACCATTGTGCTTGCCCACGCCCAAAATGAAATTTACTCTCTCTTCTTTGTCGTCATAGGAAACCTTCTCAATCGCTTCCTGCCCTAAAGTAACGACCTCTTTCACCTCATCCACGATAACCCCAATCGTTCCATGCTGTTCCAGCTTGAGAATAATAATTCTAGTAGACTTAGTCATTTCATCTGCTGGAAGATCCATTTTAATTCTAAGACTCATGACTGGAATGACTTCTCCGCGCAGGTTGATTACACCCTTTAAATAATCAGCCACTTTCGGCACTCTGGTAATATGCTGCATGCGAACAATATTATCAACATATTTAATATCTATGCCATACTGTTCATCCCCCAGCTTGATTACTATGTACTGGACCGCATCATCCTCTGCTTTTACATTGTATAGACTTATATCAGATACTTTCAATTCATCCATTGTTTCTCCCCCCATCTTATATCAGTGCATTTGCGTCTAAGATCAGTGCCACTTCACCATCGCCAAGGATTGTCGCCCCGCTGATGATCTTACATTTGCTGATATACTTGCCCAGTGATTTGATGACGATTTCCTGCTGTCCCATCAATTCATCAATTACCAGCCCTGCAAGCTTCTCGCCCTTTTTAACGATTACAACAATCAGGTTATCCTCGGGTGATTTGCTGCTTTCAATATCCAGTTCTTTGCTCAATCTGATAAGGGGAATCACGCTGCCTCTTAAGTTGATCACCTCCCTGTTCTGTACCAGTTTGACTTCACTTGGACTGATATCCTCAAGAGTCTGGATTCCTCCAAGGGATATGGCATATTTTTCTCCACCTACCGTAACCATAAGCGCCTGAATGATTGCAAGTGTCAATGGCAGACGTACAATCCATGTACTTCCTTCTCCCAGTCTGGACTTCACTTCCACTTCACCGCTTAAAGATTCGATCTTTGCTTTTACAACATCCAGTCCAACACCTCGCCCTGAAACATCTGATATCTTCTTTGCTGTAGAAAATCCTGCATGGAAAAGAAGATTGATGATATCCTTCTCGCTCATATTATCACCCTGTTCCGGCGTGATGACTCCACGTTCAATTGCTTTGTTCTTAACAGCCTCCACGTCAATGCCGTTTCCGTCATCTCTAACTTCAATCACAACGTTATTTCCGTCCTGATAGGCATCCAAGAAGATTGATCCTACTTCCGGCTTTCCTCTCTGCAAGCGCAGTTCAGTGGACTCCAGTCCATGATCGGCAGCATTACGTAAAAGATGCATCAGTGGATCGCCAATCTCATCCACCACCGTTCTGTCAAGTTCTGTCTCCTCACCTGACATATACAGCTCCATCTTCTTATCCAGTTTCTTTGAAAGATCACGGATCATTCTGGGGAATTTACTCACAACGCTCTCAATGGGAACCATCCTCACCTTCATAACTGACTCATGCAGATTCGTTGTCACACCTTCCAGATACTCGATCTGCTCATTGAAGCCTCTTCCGTTTCCCCCTTCCATGCTGGATGCAGATACAAGCGAGTTCTTGGCAATAATCAGCTCGCTCACCAGATTCATAAGGACATCCAGCTTTTCAATATCCACACGAACCGTTCTATTCACCACCGGCTTACCCGGCGCTTTTTTCTCATTCGTCTTGACGGGCGCGCTCTGTGCCTGTGCAGGAACTGCCGGCTTTGTCTCAGCAGTCTGCTCTGTATTCTGCTTCTCTGCCGCCACTGCTTCCACTTCATAAGCAGCGCCTACCACCTTCTCTATCTCCGAAACGCTTCTTGTTGACTTTAAAATATCTTCAATAGGATATTCAGAAACGATAATCAAACTGAAATCCAGATCGAATTTTTCATCCTCAATATCCTGCGCAGGGGGATTACACACGATAATCTCAGCCTTTTCCTCAACTGCCTTGTACACCAGAAATGCTCTTGCCGCTTTCAGAAGACAGCTTTCCTGCACATAGACGGTAATTCCATATACATTCTTGCCCTGAGATTTTGCTGTAGACAAAACAAGTTGTTCTGATTCGCCTATTTTAATATCCATCCATTTTTCTGTCGGTCCGTCCTCAGTTTTTGCCGCCCCACCTGATTCCTTTGCAGGCGCCTGTTCTTTCCCTCCAGGCTTTAAAAATGCGTTCAACATGTTGATCAGCTGCTGGTTATCGTTCGTTCCCTCATCGGCAGTCTGCTGAATATTATCGGTATACTCCTCCAGCGCGTCCAGACATTGGAACAGTGTATCAATCAAATTGGAGTTCACCTTCATAGAACCGTTCCTAATCTCTGAAAATACATTCTCCATATCATGGGTAAGCGCCTGCATACGCTTATATCCCATGGTACCTGCCATTCCCTTCATGGAATGGGCTGCGCGGAAAATCTCATTAATCGTATCTACATTTTCCGGCTCCTGCTCCAGACTAAGAATCTGCGAATTCAGACTTTCAAGGTGTTCCTTCGTTTCATCGAGAAAAATTTCAAGATATTGATTTACATCCATATTAAATTACCCCCACGTTTTTTATAATTTCCTGTGCAATTTGTTCTAACGTTATCCCCTTCTCCACAAGACCTGCCGCCACAGCGCTTCTTGGCATGCCATATACAGTACAGGTAGCTTCGCTTTGAACGAATACCGTTACCTTTTTCTTCTCCATCAAGTTCCGGATTCCTGCCGTACCGTCTGCCCCCATACCGGTTAAAACGACACACACCACCTCATCATATCCGCAGTCAGCAAGCGACTCATACATATAATTCGCACAGGGACGTACACCTTCTCTGGGTGCTTCATCAGAATAACGTATGACGTGTCTGGCTCCGCTTTTTCCTGCTTTCATATGCCTGCCACCCCGGGCAAGAAATGCGTGCCCGGGGCTTAGCACATCCCCTTCAGCAGCTTCTTTGACCGCAAGCGGGCTTAGCATATTGAGCCTTCCCGCAAGCGCTTCCGTAAACCCTGCCGGCATATGCTGTACAATCATAACAGGTGCATTGAGATTGGATGGAAGCAAAGGAATCAAAGTCTGCAATGCCTTCGGTCCGCCGGTAGAACTGGCAATTGCAACAATTTTCTTTCCGGCTTTACTTTCATCTGCCTTCATTACGCTAAATCCTTCTCAAAATATGATTTCAAATCTATTACAGTATAACATAAACGGTACTTCTCATAAGTGCATAGTAATCAATCTATGAATCTTTTTCACGCTTTCTGTTCTTTCTTTCCTGCTCGAAGATAAAGCGAATAATCTCTTCCCGTTTTGCAGTATCAATATTGATATAATGTGCACGATGCTCATAAGAGCCAGGCTTACCCTCAAGGGGCTTTACCACCAATACTTTCGCGATAAGCTCATATTCTTTGGTCTTTCCGCCTCTGTCCAGATTGTACTTACAGTAAATCAATCTCTCTGGCTCATATATATGCTCCCCAACAAAACGCATGCCGCCACCGCTGATATCCACAATGACGTTGCGCTGCAAAGGCAGTCTGCGTTCAAGAAAATCAATCTGCAGCTCTAAGGCTTCAATTTCCTCCTCCTTAAGCAGTCTCGCTTCCATATCCAGCGCACAGCTTAAACGATAATATTCCCTTCTCTGAAACTTACTCAAACTGCTGGATAGCTCCATCAGAAGCACAAACTGATTTTCTGTCTTATACCTGTCTACCACAGTTGCAAGACACTGATATACACCTGCCGATGTATAAAAAAATACCTCATACTCTGTATTTACAGGCAGTAAAACAAGCTTTGACTGTTCCATAGGCATCCGCACCTCAAATCTGTCCTCCGACAGCACGTCAAGCACCTGGCTTTGATATACTTTTTTCTTTTCATCGTCATCTATGTAATTTGCCCGTTCCGCTGCCTGTATTTCTACCCGGTTTCCCGGCATAACATATTTTGATAACATGACCGCTCCCCTCCTGTTAAAGTATTTTACCTGTTACTATATGCGAAAAGAATGCCGCCATCCCCCTTTTGGGAATACTTTTGCTTAATTCTTTGTTCATCAATTTTGCAGCAATCCTCTCATATGCCACTGCCGATCTTGATGCGGGCGATTTTAAAGATACAGGCATCTGCTGCATAACAGCTTTGGAAAGCTGCGTGTCCTGAGGTATCGCGCCCAGATAAGAAATCGGCACCTTTAAGTATTTTCCCACTACCGTGTCCAACTTTTCAAAAAGTCGCTCCCCGTCTGCCTTATCTTCCACTTTATTTGCAATTACCTTCACCTGAGACATTTCCGGTGAAAACCGGGTATGTCTGCACAGCGCCTTCAAAAGAGAATATGAATCCGTAATTGAAGTGGGCTCCGGCGTCGTCACCAAAAGAATTTCTCCGCTGGCTACCAGAAACTCCAGCACAGCATCCGAAATGCCTGCCCCTGTATCCACTATGATAACATCTGCAATGGAATCCAATTCTGCAAGATTATTGATGATATACCCCAAGTAATCCCTGCCTAAATTTGAAAGCCCAGCAATCCCCGATCCACCTGATATAAATCCCACCTCCATAGGTCCCCAGGTAATGATCTCCTTTATATTTTTTCCCTGATAAATTAAATCACACAAGTTATGCTTTGGCACGGCGCCAAACATGATTTCTATATTTGCAAGTCCAAAATCTGCATCTAAAATAATAACCCTCTGGTCCATTTTTCTAAACTGTATCGCCAGATTGATTGCCGTGTTGGACTTACCTACTCCACCTTTGCCGCTGGTCACTGTAATCACCCTCGCCAAGGGTTTGTTGTGCGCACTGCCGCCTGCTTTTATGATATTTCTAAGTTGTTCGGCCTGATCCATATATCTTCCTCACTTTATCTGTGGTATTTTCCAGCCTGTCAGTTTCCTTTGCCTCCTAAAAGCTGTTTTACAGTCTTTTGTGGATTAAATATTTCAATATCATCAGGTACATTCTGACCATATGTTACATACGATAAGGAAGCGCCCGTATGGAGTTTTAAATTTAGCAGACTGCCCACGGTAGTGGTCTCATCCAGCTTCGTAAAAATAAGCTTATAATCAGTCATTGCTGAATACACATCCGCAATGCTCACCAAATCCCTATATTTTGTGGTTGCGCTTAAAACCAAAAACACTTCCTTCTCTGCCATTCCGTCCACAGAATGAATGAAACTGTTCATGGCATCTCCCTGCGCTTCATTCTGATGAGAATGTCCTGCTGTATCCACCATGATAAAGTCAAAATTCCTGAAATCCTTGAGCGCCTGCTCCATTTCCTCCGTGGAGTAAATAACCCGGAAAGGGACCTCTAAAATATTGGCATACGTCCGAAGCTGTTCGGCAGCGGCAATACGATAGGTATCTGCCGTAAGAAGAGCAATTTTTCTGCCGCCTTCCACACTGAACTTAGAGGCAATCTTTGCAATGGTAGTGGTCTTGCCAACCCCGGTAGGACCCACAAAAAATATAACCTTCGTTCCCTTCTCGGCAGGTATAATTTCAACAGGTTTTCCGAATTTTAAAATCATCTTCTGGTAAATATTCGCCAATGCATAGTCAAATGGCATATTGGGTTTACTAATTTTTTCGATTTCATCTATAATCTGATTCGCGTTCTGTTCACTTACCTCATTTGCCAGCATGGTATTATAAAGCAGCTTCATAAAGCGTTCTACTTCACTCTCTTTATCTTCCTCTGGGGTGTCCCCCCTCATTTCATCTGGCTTTTGAAGCTGCTGCTCAAGCAGCGTGTGAAGCGTGTCCAATTTTTCTTCGATGGCGCTGCTGTCCGCTCTGCCGTTTTCCGTCTGTTGGTCCCGCGCAATATTGCCGTCAACAAAGGCGGCGGTCTCCATCGCCGCTTTATGCACAATCGAATCGATAAATGGCTGCGGTCTTGCCTCTTCCTTCTGGGGAGCGGCAGACTGCGATGGCTCTTCCTCTAAAGCCGCCGTAACCTCAATAAGCTGTGGCTTCAAAAAGCTGAACATTCCTTTCCGCTTCATGTTTCTCACATTCATAATTACAACATTGCTGCCCAGTTCTTTTTTGGCGCTTTCCACTGCTTCTGCTTCTGTTTTCCCTTGAAATTTTTTTATTATCATGCTGTCACCATTCCTACAGATTGTAATTCGATGCTGCTCTCGATTTCATTGTATGAAACCACAATCAGATCTTTATAATAATCTTCCGTTAAACGCTTGAAATACATACGCACAATGGGAGAAGTAATAACAATTGGATTCTTTCCCAAGTTCTCCAGCTTAGTGATTTCATTCTCCACTGATTTCATAATTGCCTTGGTCTTTTCCGGATCCAACGTCAGATATGCTCCTGTTTCCGTCTGCTTGATGCTTGCCATGACTTCCTGCTCCAGCTTAGGATCCAGCGTTACAACGCTGGTAGTCTCATTTGCCGGGAAAAACTTGCTGGAAATCGCACGCTTTAGACTCTGTCTTACATACTCTGTGAGAATATCTGTGTCCCTTGTGGTTGCAGCATAGTCAGCCAATGTCTCAAAGATGGTAAGGAGATCCCTGATTGAAATACCCTCCTTCAAAAGATTCTGCAGAACCTTCTGCACTTCACCAAGTCCCAAAAGCTTAGGCACAAGCTCTTCTACCAAAGAAGGATTGGTCTCCTTTAAATTGTTGACCAGATTCTGAACATCCTGTCTTGTAAGCAGTTCAGAAATGTACTGTCTAATAATTTCCGTCAAATGCGTTGCAATGATTGACGGAGGATCCACAACGGTATATCCCATACTTTCCGCGCGCTCCCTCTGCCCTTCTGTAATCCAGATTGCAGGCAGGTGGAAGGAAGGCTCAAAGGTAGGGATTCCAGTAATCTCTTCCTCTACATACCCCGGATTCATTGCCATATAGTGGTCAAAAAGGATTTCTCCTTCACTGACCTGTATTCCCTTAATTTTAATAATATATTGATTCGGATTCAGCTGAATATTATCCCTCAGTCTGATGATCGGCACCACGGTACCAAGCTCAAGCGCAATCTGCCTTCTGATCATTACCACACGGTCCAAAAGATCACCGCCCTGATTCACGTCAGCCAGCGGAATAATTCCATATCCAAATTCCAGTTCGATGGGATCCACCTGCAGCAGACTGTTGACATTTTCCGGCTGTCTGATTTCCTCCGCGGCAACCTCCTCCGCATCGATCTCTCCCTCGATCTGCGCCGTCTCGATGGTTCCTGCTATCATTCTTCCTGTAACGATGAAAACCAATCCCAACGCCAAAAAGATTAAATCGGGAAGAGGTGTAATCAGACCTAATACGGCAATAATCGTACCCACAAGATAAAGCACCTTGGGAATGCCAAATAGCTGACTGACAAGCACTGTACCAAAATCTGCATCCTTGGACCCTTTTGTGACAAGGATACCTGTAGACAGTGATATCAGAAGAGACGGAATCTGGCTGACCAGACCGTCACCGATGGTAAGGATTACATATTTGTCAAGTGCGGCGCTAAACTCCATTCCCTGACTTAGCACCCCCATGGCAATACCGCCGATGATATTTACCGCAGTAATGATAAGACCTGCTGTGGCATCTCCTTTTACGTACTTAACCGCACCGTCCATAGAACCGAAGAAGCTTGCCTCCTCCTGTATCTTATCCCTCCGCCTTTTAGCTTCTGCATCTGTGATAGCGCCGGTATTTAAGTCTGCATCGATTGCCATCTGTTTACCTGGCATAGCATCCAGCGTAAACCTTGCTGTTACTTCTGCCACTCGCTCAGAACCTTTATTGATGACCATGAACTGAACCAGTATCAAAATGACGAACACAATTGTACCCACTACCAGATTATTTCCGCCTACATAACTACCAAAAGTAGCAACCACCTGCCCTGGATCACCGGTTGTCAAAATCAGCCTAGTGGAAGAAATATTCAAGGCAATTCGAAAAATGGTGGTAAAAAGCAGCATCGTGGGATAAAAAGACATATCCAGCACTTCCTTGGAAAACATTGTTCCAAAAAGTATGGTAAATGCAATTGCTATATTGCAGGCAAGCAGCACATCCAAAAGCCCATTGGTAATAGGCACAATCATCATGATAAATGCCGCAAGGACATACAACGCAACTCCAATATCCGCTTTTTTCATAGCCACTCTCCTTTCCTTATACTTTTCCTTTCAGATGATATACAAAGGCAAGAACCTCTGCCACCGCCTGATATAATTCTGGAGGAATCAGCTCCCCAACTTCCACATTTGCGTAAAGCATTCTTGCAAGAGGCTTATTCTCCACGATTTCTATATCATTTTCTTTCGCTATATCTTTAATTCTCTGCGCCAGATAATTTTCTCCTTTGGCAAGGACATACGGCGCATCATATTTATCAGGGTCATATTTGATTGCCACTGCATAGTGGGTAGGATTGGTAATTACCACATCTGCTTCTGGAAGCTGCTGCATCATACGACGCATGGATGCTTCTCTCATACGCTGCTTCTGCTTGCTTTTTACCTGAGGATCGCCTTCCTGATTCTTATACTCATCCTTTACTTCCTGCTTGGTCATCTTCATATCTTCTTTGTATTTCCATTTCTGATATGCAAAATCAAGAAATGCGATCACCATATAAACTGCTGCAATTCTAACCCCCAAGTCAGTCACTATCTCGCCAATCAATGCAATCGCCTGATTCAACGACATATCATACAAAATAAAGACCTGCCCAAGCCTGTCTTTAAGATAGGAATATGCAACATACCCTACCACCGCCAGCTTCCCTAACGATTTAATAAGTTCTACAATAGAATTAGCTGAAAAAAAACGCTTAAATCCTTTTAGTGGATTTAATTTGCTAAACTTCGGTTTAAGCGGCTTGGAGGTAGGTTTCCACTTCACCTGCACCAAATCACATATAAATGCCACAATAAATCCCACGAGTAAAATGGGCGTAATGATAATCAAAAGCTGAAGCATCATGGTGCGAATCAGCGAATGTATGGATGCAATCGGCAGATTACCATTGTACATCTTAATTACATCCGGAATCTGATTGTATACCATATGAAATCCTTTTAAAAATTGATTTCCCATCACTCCCAGATATAATTGCAGCATCAAAAATAACGCAAGCAGGCTGAATGCATTACCGATTTCCTTACTCTTTGCTACCTGACCTTCTTTTCTTGCATCATCCAGTTTTTTGGCGGTAGGCTCCTCTGTTTTTTCACCGCCCGGACCATCCTTGGCAAAAAACTGCAGATTGTATTCTAACATTAATTTATTATTTTGCACCAATCTGCCTCCTTTTATCTGATGAATCCCCCTTCATCCGCCTTCTCTCACATCATCGTCTCCACAAAAGTAACGATTGTACTTTTCATCTGGCTGTAAATAAAGTCCGCTGCACCTGGCAGCATGGCAGTAGACAAAAATAATATGCTGATACCTACCAGCACCTTCATCTGAATACCGACTGCAAACATATTGAGCTGTGGCGAAACCTTCGCCAGCACGCCCAAAACTGCATTTAAAATAATCATGACTGCAAAAATTGGCAGACAGATTCTAAATCCAATGATAATATAATCAGACATAAATCCAATGATTGCAGCAATCAGGGAATCCCCCTCTATCACAATCCCATTTACCGGAATCAGTAAATATGTCTCTGCCAATGCCTGAAACAAATATTTATGCATGCCTGAAACCATTAGCATAAGCAGAACCATATAATTGTAATAAACACCTGTAATCGTAGAATTTTGCTTGGTTGCAGGATCCAACATGCTTGCCATGGAAAGTCCCATTTCCATATCCGCAATCTGTCCTGCAAAAGTAACCACTGTACTGCAGAGATTAGCGGCAAATCCAATCATAAACCCGGTCACAGCCTCCTTCATAACGATGATAGAATATCCCAGAAGCGTATCATAAGAAATATCCCGACGCGGCACTACCTGATAAAGCAACACTGCAAGGCACAGGCTGACCCCAATTCTGACATTTCTCGGCGTATTGCTCATACTAAAAAAAGGCGCTATAAACACAAAGCAACTGACTCTGACCAATACAAGCAGAAAAAACTCTAAATCCGCATAGGCAAATGAATAATCCAGCATAATCTGCTACCTGACATAAAGGTTAAAATCGGACCATAAGTTCACCATATATCCTGACAATTCCGTCAACATCCAGTTGCCAATGACAATCAGCGCAAGGAATATGGCAAGCACCTTAGGTACAAAGGTAAGCGTCTGCTCCTGTATAGACGTAACGGTCTGAAAAATACTGATGATCAAACCTACAATCAGCGATACCAAAAGCACGGGCGCTGCCACTTTTATAACCATAAACAGTGCCGAACTCGCAATATCTGTAACTTCTTCAACTGTCATATCTTTTCATCCTTCCCATCTGTTCTACGGAAGACCGCTAGTAAAAGGTTTCCACCAAGTTAACAATAATCAGATTCCATCCGTCAGCAAGCACAAATAGCAAAATTTTGAACGGCATAGAAATCGTAGTCGGCGGCAGCATCATCATACCCATGCTCATCAATGTCGACGCCACAACCATATCAATTACAATAAATGGAATATAAATAATGAATCCTATGATAAATGCCTCTCTTAGTTCTCCCAAAATAAAGCTTGGGACAAGAACTGCAAGCGGAATATGATCCAAATTTCCATCCCATTCATCCCCTGAAATTTCCAAGAACACTCTCACATCACTAGTCTGTGTCTGTGTATACATAAATTCCCTAAGAGGCTGGATTCCAGCTTCAAAAAATTCATCCTGAGTAATTGTCCCTGCTTCTAAAGGTAATACAGCCTCATTATAAACCCTTGAAAGTGTGGGCTGCATAATAAAATAAGTCAGAAACAAAGCTAACCCAAGCAGTACCTGGTTAGGCGGTGCCGTTTGGGTGTTTAAAGCTGTTCTGGTAAAATGAAGCACAATAATGGTTCTGGTAAAGGATGTCAACATAATCAGCAGCGTTGGCGCCAACCCAATTAATGTCAACGTAAGCAGTATCCGCAAAGTCCCATTTACCTGACCGTTACCGCCGCTCTGAGTAATCGTCAGATTATTCGCAATATTCAGTTCTGATAAATCTTCCCTTGAATCTGCGCTTCCGGGCTCATCGATATTGGTTCTCTCCTCCGTCTGCCCTGTAAGGGCGGAGTCCACTTCGCTCGCTAACGCATCTGTTTGGGGAATAATACACAATATGCCTACCGTCATCAGCAGGCATATTATCTTTAATATTTTTTTGACGGCAAATTTCTTTTTCATATGATTGCCTTTTCCCTTAGTCCTTATCTTTTTCCTTCAATTTCTTCACCCTGTCAAAGACACTTGCAAAATCAAGTGTCTGTTCCTGCCCGTTCTCCTGAAGGTCAATCTCTTCCTCGGAAAGCTCTGAAAGCATATGAATCTCATCCTTTCCAATGGCAACCACAAGGTATCTCTTTCCTGCTCTTATGATCTGAACATATTTATTTGGCGAAACCCGGCATGTTTCAACAATCTCCAAATTTCCCAAACCTGCTCTTCCCTTCTGATACCGGGCAATCCACCTCGTGACCAGATATGTTACGATGAGCACAAAAACAAAAAGAGTAAGCACCGTCATGAACTGAATATAACTGTCCATCCTTGTAGTAACTGAAAGGAGCATATTAACCGACTACCTTCTTTACCGCTTCCAATACACGCTCAGGCTGGAAAGGCTTTACAATAAAATCCTTCGCTCCGCCCTGAATTGCCTCAATAACCATAGCCTGCTGTCCCATTGCGGAACACATGATTACCATTGCATTCGGGTCTGCCCCTTTAATTTTCTTAAGTGCAGCAATACCGTCAACTTCCGGCATGGTGATGTCCATGAGTACAAGATCCGGCTTTAATTCATTATACTTTTCAAAAGCCTTTGCGCCATTTTCAGCTTCGCCTACTACATTATAGCCATTCTTTGTCAGAATGTCCTTAATCATCATACGCATGAAAGCTGCATCATCAACTACTAATACATTTTTAGCCATATTTTTCTCTCCTACCTTTTACTTTATTATTTCGGTTACACGGATGCCAAAACTTTCTTCAATTACCACAACCTCGCCTTTGGCTACAAATTTGCCATTTACAAGTACATCTATAGGTTCACCAGCTATCTTATCAAGTTCAATAATCGTACCCGGTGCGAAGTCCAATATTTCTGCTATAGATTTTTTAGTCCTGCCAAGTTCAACTGTAACTTCCAGTGGCACATCGCGAATCAGACCAATGTTCTCCTGCCCAGCCACTGCTGCTCCATTGCTGTTGAAACTCTGGAATTGAGCCGGCTGAATATTCATCTGTGGCATTGCCTGCATAGGCATTGCCTGCATGGGCATTCCCATCTGTGGCATTGCCTGCATAGGCATTCCCTGCATGGGCATTCCCTGCATAGGCATTCCCATCTGTGGCATTGCCTGCATAGGCATTCCCATATTCATCTGACTCATATCAGGCTGTCCTGCGGGCATTTCCATTACTGGCGGTGCACTGGGCTCCGGTGCGGGAGCAGGTTCTGGCGTTGGCTGATTTAGTACGAAGCTTTCAAAAAGACCCTTTGCAAATTCAATAGGATACAACTGCATAATTGTACTGTCTACCAAATCATCTATCTGCAGCCTAAAGGATATTTTTACAAAATTCCCTTCCAAGAAAGGAGCAATATCCCCGCCCTTTTTAAAATCATTTAAGTCCACCAGACTTGCATCTGGGGGGCTGATATCTATCATCTTTCCAAGCATGGTAGACATTGAAGTTGCCGCTGAACCCATCATCTGGTTCATCGCCTCTGAGATTGCACTCAGATGGAGCTCTCCAAGTTCTCCGTCTGTATTACTTCCATCTCCACCCATCATCAGGTCTGTTATAACCTTGACATCATGCTCTTTCAAAATCATGGTGTTTGAACCGTCAAGTCCTGCCGTATAATTAATTTGAATAAAGACGCAGGGACGTTCATAAGCGTCTACCACCATATCCCAATTGGCAATCTGCACAACAGGCGTTGAAATATCAACCTTCCTGTTTACTAGCGAGTACAAGGTAGTCGCTGAAGATCCCATACTGATATTGGCAATCTCTCCTATTGCATCTCTTTCGTCCGGTGTAAGCAGGCTTTCATCTATCCCCACCACGTTTCCCGGCTCTTGTGCCGATGAATCATCAGCAGACAAATCCATACCGGTAAGCAGTGCGTTTATTTCATCTTGTGACAGCATTCCGTCCATTTCTTACTCCCCCTCTCTGATTATTGATGTTACGCGGACAGCATTGTTCTCTTTAGTTGTTCCCGGAAGTGCGGTGAACTTTCTAATGTTACCCACATAGACGTTCATCTCTGAATCCACTCTGGTATCCAGTCTGATGATATCCCCCACCTGAAGATTGAGGAAATCATTTACTGCCACCTGGCTTCTTCCTAGGACTGCTTTTACCGGCACATCTATTCTCTTTATGAGTGATTCTATATGTTCTTCATAGTCTACTGTATCATCTTTTTGCATCGTTGAGAACCAGTATTTGGTATTCAGCTTATCCATCACATCTTCCAGCGTGAAATACGGAAGACAGATGTTCATAAGTCCTTCTACATCACCAATTTTGACACTCATAGATACAATTGCAATCATATCACTAGGTGCAATCACCTGTGCAAACTGCGCATTGGTCTCAATCCTTTCCATCATCGGATTGATATCAATTACATTTTTCCATGGTTCCCGCATCAGCTGCATACAGATTACCAGCAGTCTCTGCAGAATCGTCATCTCTATTTCTGAAAAGTCTCTGCTCTTCTCAAGGGGCGCGCCCTGTCCTCCAAGCATCCGATCAATCATTGCAAATCCCAGATTCGGCGACAGTTCCATAATCACATTACCGCTTAATGGTTTAAAGTCCACAATGCCAAGTATAACTGGATTAGAGAGGGCATTGGTAAATTCGGAGAAAGTAACCGTTTCAGAACTTGCCACCGTCACCTGAATATTCTTTCTTAGGTAAACCGGCAGGTTAGTGGAAATCAACCTTCCATAATGTTCATAAATAATTTCAAGGGTTCTTAGATGCTCCTTAGAGAACTTCGCAGGTCGTTTAAAGTCATAATCCTTTACCGGCTTTTCTCCCGGCTCCTGCATCTGATCAACATCCAACTCGCCACTGCTTAATGCTGCCAGCAAATTGTCTATCTCACTTTGAGATAATACCTCACCCACAGGTTTTCACCTCCTTCATTTCTGCCGCATTATTTTGTCAACACATCTGCCTTATACGGCTTCTACTGATAGAGAGGGCTGATCAAAGTTACATCATAAATAAAGTCTGACTCAAAACGTTCCTGAATTTTACTTAAAATTTCATCCTCCATCTGCTGAGCATTGTTCTTTGCCTGCTCCATGGTATACTGACTAACCACCTCATTAATCAGACCCTTAATCAAATCTTCTCTTGTAGTCAAGTCTGAATAAGTCTTATAATCCTTATTCTTCGTATTCATGGACAGCGCTACGGAAATCAATGCATAATGATCATTGTCATCAACATTTCCTTCCTCATCCGTAGAAGCAGTATCTTTTTTCAACAGAATTCTCATCTCAGAAATCGTATATGTTTCTGTATCTGCCATAGATACCGTTTCAACCGCTTCTCCTTCCTCTCCTTCTCCCAAGTCAAGACTGATTGCAGATGCAATGTCTGTGACCAGATCAGCGGTCTTTTTGTTCGTTCCCATCACACTGACCATATTAATCGCAGTCAACACAATATTCACGATAAGCAGCGCCAATATGATGATCGAAATCAAATTTTTCTTCATGATAAATACAACCTTTCTTTATTACTTAGTAGGAACTTAAGGAATTATATACTTTTATTTCTACTCTCCTGTTTTTCGCTCTTCCTTCTTCTGTTGAATTATCCGCTATGGGAATATATTCACCTCTTCCGGAATGTTTAATCTTACTCATATCCAAAGATGTATTGCTTTCCAGATAATAGAAGACCGACAAAGCTCTTCCACTGCTTAATTCATCATTGTTGGCATATTTGCTCCCTGACATCGGAACATTGTCTGTATGCCCTTCAATCTCTATCGTTCCTTCGCCAAATCTCTGAAGGATAACCCCAAGCTGATTCATCAGGGGCAACGCTTCTTCTTTAATTTCCACGCTTCCTGAATCAAACAGGAGCGCTCCGTTTAAAGTGAGCTGCACATATTGTGCCGTAAACTCTATGTCCACTTCTTTGTCCAGATTCTTCTCTTCTAAAGCTTCTTCAATTGCTCCTGCAAGCTCTTCCGATTCCTGCAGCTTCGCCTCTTCCATCATTTCTACCGCCGACTCCAGCTCCTTAGGAATCGTATCGCCCTCTGCGTCTCGCCCTGTACTGTTAATATAATCATCCAATTCATTTAGCTGACTCACGCCAAGGCTGACCAGAATACCATCACCAATTGCAGTTGCTCCTGCTTCAAAAATACTGAAAGTCTGATTAAAAGAAGCTGCAATCAGTTCAAACTTCTGAGCATCTATTGATGACATGGAAAACAACATGACATAGAAACATAGAAGCAAATTCATAAGATCCGCAAAAGTTGCTTGCCAGGCCGGGGCGCCTTTGGGAGGTTCTTCTGGTTTCTTTTTAGCCATCCTCTTCACCTCCGTCATTCTGCGTCAGACGATCGCCCGGTGATAAGAACGACTTCAGCTTCTCTTCTATGACTCTGGGGTTTTCTCCTGCCTGTATGGAGAGAAGACCTTCTATCATGATTTCCTTAATCATGATTTCATTTGCATTGTTAGATTTGAGCTTTCCTGCAACCGGAATACAAATCCAGTTTGCAAGCAGAGAACCATACAAGGTTGTAATCAAAGCAACTGCCATGGAAGGACCAATGCTGGAAGGATCATCCATTTCATAAAGCATGTTAACAAGACCTATCAGAGTACCAATCATACCCCAAGCAGGTCCCATACTTCCCAAATCTTCCCAGAACCCTATTTTGCTCTTATGTCTATCTTCTGTACTGATTAGCTCTGTTTCCATAATCCCACGCACAAGCTCAGGATCAGTACCATCGACAATCAGTAGAATTCCCTTTTTCATAAATTCATCATCCAGATCACTGGCTGCTTCTTCCAAGGAAAGGAGTCCTTCCTTTCTTGCAATATTGGACAAGTCAATAATCTTCTGAATCATCGCCTTGACATCAGCTGTGGGAGTCTTAAAAATTAAAAGGAAACTTTTAAGACCGCCTATGTATTCAGGAAGACTTTTTGATAACATGACGGCAAAAAACGCCCCGCCAAATGTAATAATGGCAGAAGCCGGATCTATGTATCGTCCTATGTTTTCGATACCTGCATTCGTGAAAATTCCGAATATACACATGACCATACAAAGTACTAATCCAATAATCGACGCTAAATCCACAACTACTCACCTTTTTTGCGTTAATCTGCAAAAATATCCTTTCTATACGATTTTACAAGATTTTTCACATCTTGTCTACTTTCTTTTACAATTATTTTTCTTCCCGTTGTAAATGCAATTACCGTGTCTGGTGTTTCCTCCACCAGCTCTATTAAATCGGGATTGATCAAAATCTTTACCCCGTTAATTTTCGTCACCTCTATCATACCACTTTACTCCTCTCACCGCTACTGCAATTTTTTCCAGCTAATTAATAACTCCCCCTATCCGTAAAACTGATCCTGTCAGCACGCTAAAGGGAACCAGGAATGTCTGGTCCCCTTTGCATATATAGCTTGCTGCATTTCTATCTACTATCTCTTCAGATTGGTCAGTTCCTCAAGCAGCGTATCAGAAACTGTAATGATACGGCTGTTTGCCTGGAATCCCCTCTGGGTCGTAATCATTTCTGTAAATTCAGCTGACAAGTCAACGTTACTCATCTCCAAAACACCCGATTCCATACGTCCGCCGCCTGCAGTGATATCCTCACCGATCCCATCAAAGTCGCCAGAGTTCAAAGTTGCTGAATAAAGGTTATCACCTTCCTTGGCAAGACCTGAAGGATTTGCAAAAGTTGCTGTAGAAATCTGTCCAAGAAGCTTCCTCTGACCATTGTCATAAGAAGCGTAAATCATACCATCCTTCTGAACGGTAATACCGCTCATCTCACCGATTGCACGACCTGAACCCTTTCCGCCGTCTACACCACGAACCGCGCCTATTGTTGATGTACCATTTTTATTGTAGTTATAGGACGCAGAGAAATCCAGTTCAATATCAGCCGGGAAATTAGCAATTCCACCAAAACTCAGCTTAATCGACTTATCCCCCTCTGTTCCTGCCTCACCGCCAACATTTTCAAAGGTACCTTTTCCGCTTACGTAATTTAAAGTAGCAGCATTGGCTATCGTTTTATCTGCACCTCCCGCTGCTCCTGGGATAGTTACCGATCCTGCATTTCCAGCATCATCTGGATTTAATTTAACCAAATCTTTTACTGTAGTGCCAGCAGCAGCGCCTGTCACTTCACGGTCCATAATGGATTTTCCGTCAGAATCCTTTATATCATCCAACTGCACATAGAACTGACCTGCATCTCCATTGATGCTATGCACACTCAGTTTTACTGTATATACATACCCTTGGTTATCATAAACCTCCAGATTCATCACTTTTCCGGAATCACTATTAACATCCGTATCAAATTTGTCTACAATACCGCTTATCGTTGCCTTCGTCGTTGCCTCCGGCGGGTAAGTCATATTTTCTTCCGTCATGATACGAAGCGGAGTGACTGTATCTTTCTTGATATTCCCGGGGTCTGCAGGATCTACCTGCCATCCCATTACGTTGTAACCTGTACTGGTCATTGCAAGATTTCCCTGTCCATCAATGTAAAAGGAACCGTCTCTTGTGAAGAAGTTCTCTGAGCCATTGCTTACAACGAAAAACGCATCTCCATTGATCATGATATCAAAGGGATCGTTGGTGCTCTGTGCGGAACCCTGGCTGGCAATTGCCGTTTTAATTGCTGCTATCTTAGAGCCCAGACCAATCTGCCTTGCATTAATACCGCCAACGCCTGTAGTCGCATTAGCGCCGGAAGCTGCCTGAGTCGTCTGATACATCAAGTCACTGAATGTCATAGACTGTGATTTGTATGCTGTTGTGTTTACATTGGCGATGTTATTACCGATAACATCCATCCTTGTCTGGTGTGTTTTAAGACCTGCCACACCAGAGAATAATGATCTCATCATAATGAAATGACCTCCTTAAGCTCATAGCCGCCGTATTCCTTCTGTCATTCAGGAATCTATAGCCTCCATAAGGTCCGGCTAAATAATTACGGCTCCATCAATATTTGTAAAAATGTTTTCTGCTGCGTCCTTATGATTCATTGCAGTCACCACCGTATTGTTTGGAATATTTACGATAAATGCCAGTTGATCCACAAGCACCAGCGATTCTTTAATTCCTTTCATCTGCGCTCTCTGCGCACCTTCCTGCAAGCGTTCCATCTGACTGCTTGTAAGTTCAATATTCCGGTCTGCCAGTCTTCCTGCGGCATGCTTGGAAAATTTCACCTCATCTGCTGTCTTCTCCCGGCTGCTTTCCAGAATATCCAGAAACGATTTTCCCTCCGGAATCTTATTTGATGCAGCGCTCTTATTCTGGTTTAAATATTGATCCTGTAATTGTTCAATTGAAAGGAATCCGCTATTTTGAATCTTCATATTCCTCTCCTCCTTGAGTAGCAACCATGCATCCTGCTCTTAAAACATTTACTCCGTCGGTTCTGTTGGTTCCGTATCACCCTCGCCTTCAGTTCCATCCGTATCTGTATCTGTGTCAGTGTCGCCATTGTTTGATTCGTCCATTTCTACCAGTTCTGCCATCTTTGCAACATACTTCTGCAGCTTCTCAATATATTCATCACTAATAAAGGACTGTTGATAAGCCGTCATTGCATTGAAGGCCTTCTGCAGAGCATCAACGCTCTCCTTGTCAGCAATCGTAAGTCTCTCTACTCTCGGGAGTTGATCAAGCGCTGTCACAAATGATACTGCTAAATCAAATGCTGTCTGATATGTCTCGTCAATAACTGCCGTCACATCATCTGCTGAATATAAGTTTCCTTCTATGGAAACGTATGCCTTTCCATTTTCATAAGTAACATACTGTACCATACCCTGAAGCTGTTTTACATCTCCTGACTTATCCGTGGTTTCAACTGCAACCAGCTTGCCGACCATGGAAGAAGCTCTGGTAAGCTCCATCGTTGCTGCCATATTCTGCATTTGTTCTACCTGTGAGAAAGTTGCATACTGTGAAATATATTCCGTATTGGAAGTAGGCTCCAAAGGATCCTGGTATTTCATCTGTGCCACTAACAGCTGCAAAAATGCATCTTTATCCATCCCTGTCTTAGACGCCGCTTTTTTGACCGAGCTCTCTGACTGGGTTTCTTCAATTTTACCATTATTAACTACTGCTGATACTGCCATATTGACTCCTTTCTGCACCTTAACAGGTACTTTATGCGGTGTAATCTACCGTGTTTCCATTGGCTTTCATCATTTTGGCTGCAAGAAGCTCTTCTTCGTCTGCCGTCTCCTCGAATGTGCCATCTAACTCATTCAAGTTGATTCTTCTTGGAGTCTTTCTGCTTTGGTTACGAGAAGATGCATTTTCCTCTCTTCCCTGTCCCTGCCAGAGATTGCTTTCAAACCCATGGTTCTCAACAGTGACCTGAACCGCTTCTACTTTAATGCCTTGTTCCTTCAGACTTTCCTGAAGCGTTGTTATCTGACTTTCAATGGCTGCCTTTACAGTCTCGTTCTGTACCTGGAACTGTGCTGTAACTTCACCGCCCTTAGAGGAAAGCTGGATATGTACTGTTCCAAGACTTTCCGGATGCAGCTGCATTTCAAGCTGATCCATACCGGGTTTTAACTGAATCTTCATATAATCCATAATCTGATCCATGATTTCCCTTGTCTGTTCGCTGAAAACTGCTGCTGTCTGTTCAAAAGATACTTCCGCTGTCTGCGTCCTGTTCTGGAGCAGCGCATCTATCCGCATATTATCTGCGTACAACTTACCTTCTGACTCTTTCTGACCGTTTTCATTTCCTTTTTGCTCATGCCCATCGGCATATTCCTTTGTAACATCTTCCTTTGATTCTGACGGTACAACCTCTGTCTGACCTGTGACATTGCCTTTTTCATCGGTCGATAACCTGACGGTTTCATCTCCTGCCTTCACCTCTACTGTAATCTTGGGAGATTCTTCTGTCAGCTCTGGTTCCTGCACATTTTCAGCTGTGCTTCCAAGAACCCCTTCTTCCATAATACCAGGTTCCTTTGCACTATTTTGCAGCTCCTCTACCAATGCTTTAAGTTCCTCTGGATTCATTCCAAGTTCAGCGGCAAGATCTGCTTTTACTCCCTCTGCCATGTTAAGCACATTCTGAAGTTTTGAAAAAAGCGTTTCATCCGTAAGCAACACAGATGGATCCTGCACGCCTTGAAGTTCTAAGACTAACTGTCTTAGCTGCATAGGATCAAAAAGAGCATACGCAGAAAGTCCAAGTACTTCCATCGCCTTTTCCACTTCTTCCTGCGAAATCTCAAGTTCTTCTGCGATTTCCTCAATTATTTCCTTTCCTGCTTCTTCAAGCGCTGTGTTTTGCTCCTCGGTGGCTTGCCCTGCCCTGACATCATCTGTCGGTTTTACGACTTCTTCCTTTGGCTTAATCTCTGCCTTAGGATTCCTCACAGTGTCCGTTGTCGAGGTCATTTTTACATCTTTCCCTGCCACAGCCTGATTCTGACTATTGGAACTACCATTCTGGGTTCTGCTCATCACATCCCCAAAGCTGCCCGTCTGGGCTGTACCGCCTGTTTTTGTGAGATTTTTTCCTCCAAAAAAATTCATCAGAGAACTCACATCCTTTACAGGTGCACTCGTCATTCACATCCCTCCTTCTTTATAAGCCCCTTAAGACTCTTTTTCAAGGTACATCATTTATATCGGTTTAAGGCGCAGACTTCTTAAGATTCAGGATCCATGATCTTGGTGATCCTTGCGGCAATTTCTGAGTCCATAACACCCAAAATCTTGCCTCTTTCGTCTGCCTCCATTACACCCAGTATCCGTGCCGCCAGATTCAGATTATCTGTCATTTCTTCAAAAATAGCAGCTGCCTCCTTGGGTTTCATTTCTGAATATGCCTTGGCATAATCCAGAATTTCCTGACTTTCCTCCATCTGTGTAACTACCTGTTTATACAAATACTCTGCAGTTGCAGGGTCCATTTCCTCATAATATTTCCTGTATTCCTCTATCCCAGGTCCCTTATCCGCATAAATTACTTCCTCGTAAAACTCTGTCTTGAGCTTCTGAAAATCCACCTGACTGTCCTCAAAGGTCTTAAGCCGCTCCACTTCCGCCTTTAACTGCGACACCTCATCTGAACTGTCCGTCTGTGCAGACTGAGCACGTTCTAACTCAAGTTCCAATTCTTTGATATAATCTACAGCATCACGTAGATTGTCATATCCGCCATAAACTTCACTTTCTCCTTCCTGAACAACGACCTCTTTGTTGCTTGGAAGAATCATATTTAATACTGGCACATCCTTCAAGATGGGGGTAAGAATGTTACTCCCGAAACCACCAAAATCCAACTTAACAATTAGACACAAAATAGCAATCCAGACCAGCACAATGATAAATGTGACTAAAAAAACAGAACCGCTGCCTGATTCTTCTTCCTCCATCAGTTCAGCTTCCTGACTGGCAATTTCCTTTGCCCTTGCTTTCGCAGCCTTACGCTGCGCCTTCTGCTCACTTTTCAGTTTTTTCTTTTCTTCCTTCAGACGCTGCTGTTCCAGCTTTGCATCCTTAGGCGTTAAGTCATTATCTATCGGCATACTTTACTTCCACTCTTTCCTATTTCCGTCCGTGGGTGTAACTTGTAAGCTCATCCACTTCCTTTGCTTCCCTTGCATTTTCCTCCCGCATGAATACATCAAACGCTTTTTCCTTAAGCTTTTCCTGCGTTTCGCTCTCCTGCCTTGCAACCTGCAGTTTATATCTTGCATCCTCAAGATGGGCCTCTGCAAGCTCCACTTGGTGCATCTGAAAGGCAATAAATTCTTCCATACAGGTAATTGCTTCCCGATTTTCAAGAATCTCTCTTACCTTTAAACTATCTTTACGAAGCTCCCTGCCTTTATTTTCATAAGCTGCTTTTCTATCATTCAAAATTTGCAGCTTTTCCTCCTCTTCATCCAGATGCATTCTGGCAGCGGCAAAATCCATCCTTGCCTGCTCTTCCATCTTTTCCTTAATATCCAGAATACTCTGCATCCTGTATATAAATCTTGCCATTTATCATTCCGCTCCGTCAGCAAATATTTCTTTCATAAGCGACACTGATTCTTCAAAAGTAAATTTATCATTTACATCCTGCATGAGGAACTGATTCACTTCATCAATCTTCTTAATTGCATAGTCAATTCCAGGATTACTTCCCGACTTATATGCGCCTATATTAATCAGATCTTCTGCCTCATTGTAAGTGGCAAGTACATTTTTAAGCTTACCAGCACAATTTTTGTGATCCCGCTCTGCAATCTGGCTCATGCATCTTGAAATGCTCTGCAGAACATCGATTGCAGGATAATGATTCTTATGCGCCAGTTTTCTGTTAAGCATAATATGACCATCCAGAATGCTTCTTGCAGTATCCGTTATGGGCTCATTGAAGTCATCTCCATCCACTAAAACCGTATATAATCCGGTAATAGAACCTTTATCTGATCTTCCTGCCCGCTCTAAAAGCTTTGGCATCTCTGAATAAACACTTGGCGGATACCCTCTCGATACTGGCGGTTCCCCACTAGCAAGACCGATTTCTCTTTGTGCCATAGAAAAGCGGGTAAGGGAATCCATCATCAGAAGTACATCCTTGCCCTGATCGCGGAAATATTCAGCAATCGCTGTCGCCGTCTGCGCCGCCTTTTTACGTTCCAACGCAGGTTTATCAGAAGTTGCAACCACCACTACAGACCGTTTCATTCCTTCGGGACCTAAATCTCTCTCCACAAATTCACGAACCTCCCTGCCACGCTCTCCAATGAGCGCGATTACATTAATATCTGCCTTTGTATTTCTTGCAAACATACCCATGAGTGTGGATTTACCAACACCTGATCCAGCAAAGATACCAATTCTCTGCCCTTTTCCTACGGTAATCAATCCGTCAACTGCTTTAACCCCAAGGGGAAGGACTTCATCAATAATCTTCCTGCTCATAGGATCAGGAGGCTTCGCCTCAACCGAATAGGATCCTCCCGTAAGAATCATACCGTCATCCGGTCTTCCAAGTCCGTCAAGCGTATGTCCAAGAAGGCTCTCATCCACTTGAACCATCAATGGTTCACCCGTATTCTCCACACTGCTTCCAGGACCGATTCCCTCTACATTTTGATAAGGCATAAGGAGATTTTTCCCCTCTTTAAACCCCACCACCTCAGCTAAGGCTGGCTGGGCGTTTCCATCTTTAGACACTGGATAAACCTTACAGATATCTCCCAGTTTTGCAGCAGGTCCTGCAGATTCAATGGTAAGACCAACTACATTCACCACTTTACCCATGTATTTGAAAAGAGGTTCATCTATGACTTTTATGTATTTTGCGAAATCAATTTCTGATATTGTCAACTTATATTCCGCCTTTTTCTTTAAATTGATCTATAAGAGAAAAGTTTCAGCTTTCTTTTCAGTTCCTCCAGCTCGGTTCCAAGTGAGCAGTCATAAATACCACTCTCCGTCTCGATCATGCATTGCGATGTGGAAAGCGTCATATCTGATACGATTTCCAGATGATCAGCTAAAGTACCTGTTTCCTCCTGAATTCTCTCCCTTTCTTCACATACCATAACATAATCCTGCTTCGACACATGCACGATATAATTTTTCGCACTGTCCGTCTTTAGCATGGCATCTATCAATAAATTAGAAACCAGCTGCTTATAAGCGCTCAAATCCACCTTGAAAACATGCTCATATATTTCCGTCAAATTACTTACAAACATCGGTTCCAGTTCTTCTACTTTATGACGATAGTCTCTATTAAGTTCTTCCATTTTGGAAAGATAGTCATCTTTTAAGACCTGTGCCTGCGCCATTCCCTGATCATACCCCTCCTGATACCCTTGGTTTTTGGCTTCTTCCAGAGCATCCATACGCATCTGCTCTATCTGAACATTTGCACTTTGAATCATCTGATCAGCCTCAGCGCGCACCTTTTCCAGTTCAGCCCTTGCCGCCTCAAGCTCCTTCTCAAGAGCTTCCTGTTCTCGCATAGCAGTTTCTTTTAAAATTTCCACGCCTCCATCCGGTGCAAGAAGTGTATCCACTGCATCTGCATCCAGACCGGCACGAAACCCATCAATCGCCTCTCCCTGCTGCTTTTCTTCATAGCCACGGCTTTCTGCTGCTTTCTTAAGCCGTTGCTCCATCAGTGTATTGCTATCGATTACGCGGGTACTCTCATTAACTACGAACCAACCCGCTTTAAAAAAATTTCTAGACAACGATCTCGTCACCTCCACCTCTGGAAATGACAATCTCTCCGGAATCTTCCAGTTTTCTGATAATATTTACAATCTTCTGCTGCGCCTCTTCTACATCCTTCATACGTACAGGTCCCATAAATTCCATATCTTCCTTGATCATAACTGCAAGACGCTTGGACAGGTTGTTGAAAATGACATTCTGTACCTGTTCGTTTGCTCCCTTAAGGGCAAGACCAAGATCATTGTTGTCCACATCACGCAACACTCTCTGAATCGCACGGTCGTCCAGAAGAAGAATATCTTCGAATACGAACATTTTCTTTCTGATTTCGTCTGCAAGCTCCGGCTCTTCTATTTCCAGCGTCTCCATGATATGTTTCTCTGTACCGCGGTCCACCGTATTTAAGATATCTACAACAGCGTCCACACCACCGATAATCGTGTAATCCTGATTTACCAGCGATGCAAGTTTTGATTCCAACACTTTTTCAACTTCCTTTACAACATCTGGACTGGTTCTGTCCATAACAGCAATACGCTTTGCTACATCTGCCTGCCGGTCCGGTGGCAGCGCTGAAATAATAAGCGCTGACTGCGATGCAGATAGATAAGATAAAATAAGCGCTATCGTCTGAGGATGTTCATCCTGTATAAAGTTAAGGAGCTGCCCGGCATCCGTCTTGCGCACAAATTCAAACGGCTTAACCTGCAAAGATGCTGTCAGCTTGCCAATAACATCCAGTGCCTTCTCGTTGCCGAGCGCCTTTTCCAAAAGTTCTTTGGCATAATTAATACCGCCCTCCGCAATATACTGCTGTGCGAGACATACCTGATAAAATTCGTCTATGACCTCATCCTTAACCTGCGGAGTAACGCTCCTTGTATTTGCAATTTCAAGTGTCAATTCCTCAATTTCTTCTTCTTTTAAATGCTTAAAAATTGTGGCTGACTTTTCGGGTCCTAGCGCAATCAGCAAAATTGCAGCTTTCTGGACTCCCGATATTTTTTCATCGGTAGTTTTAGACATACCTGACTAACCTCCCTCGAAGTTCTCTTGTCTGATTAACCCCAACCCTCGTTTAACCAGTTACGCAAAAGGCTTGCTACAGCCTCAGGATTCTCATCTACAAATTTTTCAATCAGCCTTCTGGTCTCAGACATCGGCTCGGTACCAATATCTTCCAACTCCATTTCCGGCTGTGACTGAAGCAGACTCTCTACAGATAATTCTTCCGGCTGCTCTGTCTCTTTTTCTGAACGCATACTGCGGATTACCACAAAGGCAAGCAGCGCTAAAATCACTACGATTAAAACAATCTGTACTACATCCGAGCTGGATACATTCAGCCCCTCTTTGTCAAAGAAAACATTTTCGGAATAGGCTACAATAGCAATATTCTCCACAGGAAATCCTGTCGCCTTGGAAACTATATCATAAAGTTCCTCAGGCACCTCCACCTGCGTCTGCCCTGCATTCACAAGCTTATACTCTTCCCATGAAACCCCATCTAGCAGCCCTTGGGCGCTAACCTCTTCTTCTCGCACCATATTTATATTCGTGGCAGCAAGAGAAATCGTTGAAAGATCATAATTAATCGTTCCGGGAGGAATATCCCTGTTTGTAATTATTTCTGAAGGAAGATATTTTCTCTCTTCCTCTGAAGTTTCTGAATTGCTTTCTGCATTATCCTGATATACATATTCCTGCTGTTGACCATTGGAATCCGTCCCTGGTATATCTGAGTTTCCATTGGTCGCTGCTGAATTGAATATCCGTTCAGATGACAAATATCCCTGTGAATTATCACCTTCTACATAATATTTGTGATCCGTCTCATTTGCAGAGGAAAAGTCCATATTTAAGTTTACAGCCACTTCCACCTTGTCAAAAGTGTTCGTGCCAAGCAGCACCTGCCTGACCTCATTCTTTACCTTTGTTTCCCACTGTGATTTTACACCCATATGGGAACTTGCCATTCCTGCCGCGCTATAACCTTCATCTCCCGAAAAAAGCATGTTGCCGTTGTCATCCATGATTACCACGTTCTCTGTGGTCTCATTGCCGATTGCTACAGAGACTGCCTTTGCAAGTCCTGCCGCCGTGTCTGTAGAAAATTCTCCATTAAGAGTCAGCACAATCGTTATGCCAGATTCTTCTTCCGAATCAATCAGTGTTCCGGTTCTTTCCGGTATGTATAACTCTACCACTGCACTTTCGACAGCTGTGAACTTGCCAATGACATCATTTGCAAGCCTCGTTTCCAGATACTTTTCATATCTTCTCTGCTTATCTGCTTCTGTTGTAGTGAATCCGCCTTCCGTTACATTGTCTATCGTATAAGCGTAGGACTGAATGTCATTCGCTCCAAGAAGCAGATTTGCCTCTGACTGCTGGTCTTTATTAATTTTAACCTGATATCCATCATCTGACACCTGATAATCCAGACCTGCTCCTTCCAAAAGCTCCGCCACCTCGGATGCCTCCTTGGTGTTCTCACAATTGAGCAGTAAAATATACTGCGGACGCAGCAATATGGAAATCAAGATTGCAAAGGCAAGGATAATTCCCGCCCCTGCCGAAATGATAAATGTTTTTTGTTTGGTAGAGAACTTATTCCACCACTCAAGGATCTTATTCAAAAGTTCCTTAACTCGTTCTGCCATCATCTAAACCTTCTTCCGTTCAAACATCTTAATTTGGATCAAATGCTGTGTGCATAATCTCATTGTGTTAAATTTGCATTTGCATAATTTCCTTGTATGCTTCAAGAAATTTATCGCGGACTGCCACTGTGTACTGAAGTGCAGTTGATGCTTTTTGAAGTGCATTCGTAAGTTCGTGGGTATTCTCTGTTTCCCCCAGAGCCCATCTGATTTTTTCATTTTCTGCATCAGAAAGATATGCATTGGTGGTGTTTAAGCTTTCTACTGCCTTCTCAAAAAGATTTCCAAATTCTCCTGTAGATTTTATTCCCTTCGCTGCATAAGAATGCTCCGCTGCCTCCTTTATGACACCGGACGATAAATTATAAAAAGACGAAATATCCATCTATGTAGACCTCCTGCTATGCCTGTTTTATGATTGTCCCATCTCAAGTCCCTTCATGGCAATGCTCTTGCTCGCATCAAAGGCAGTTGCATTGGCTTCAAAAGAACGACTCGCATCAATTAAATTTGTCATTTCTGTAACAATATTCACATTCGGTCCCGTCACATAACCGTTTTCATCCGCATCGGGATGGGAAGGATCGTAAACCATGTTCATCTGGGTCCATGTATCTTCCACAACTTTTCCGACCCTGACCCCCTGCCCTTTAAATCTGCCGGAAGCCGTACTCAGAAAACTGCTGAAAGTACCTACGCGCTCTCCTCTTTCTTCAAAAGTGACCACCTTGCGCCTGTAAGGCGTTCCATCCTGTGTCCTAGTCGTATTGGCATTTGCAATATTCTGAGAAATCGTGTCCATTCTAAAGCGTTCTGCCGTCATTCCGGACGCATTGATATTGAATGAATTAAAAATACTCATTTCCTGTTTCCTCCGCCTACTTCATTACTAATTTCATATTGGCAAACTCCTGATTGATACTGTCAATCAGACCATTATATTTAATCTGATTAGACGCCAATTCAACGCCTTCCGTATCTACATCCACATTGTTTCCATCTAAGCGATATGAGAAATTCGCGGAATCTGTATACACACGTCCCTCCAGTTCTGCGCTGGTTGCATGTGCCACCTTGGCATCCACCGTCTCATATCTGCAATTTCCAAGCGCTCTGCGAAGCTGGGATTCAAAATCAATATCCTGCCGCTTATATCCCGGCGTATTCACATTGGACATATTATTGGAAAGAATCTCATTTCGCTGCCATGCTGCATCTGCTGCTTTGCTAAGTACATTCACATAATCAAATACATTGCTATTAATCATCCTATGCCCCTCCCTACCTAAAAGCAGATGGTACCGTTCATCATCAAATGATTTTCTGCACCCTCCACATACCTTATTATATTATAGATTATTTGCATAAAAAGACAAGGCTTTTTTTATAAAAATCTCCCTATGGAATTTATTACTATGTAATGCGCTTTCATGACATATGCGTAGATACCGCAATAAACACTAGTTATTATTATATCTGGCTTTTGCATAAAATAAGCACACAAAAGGATTCATGCCTGCCCTGCGACTCCATAAATCCTTTTATTCTCAACCATAATCCATTATGCTATCCTATTTAATTTGAACATGTAATTTATTTCATGTTTTCATTCTTGAGTTTTTCTAATTCATCAAAGACCATATCATTCAGTACCTTGATATACGTGCCCTTCATCCCTGAAGACCTTGACTCAATTACGCCTGCGCTCTCAAACTTTCTTAGCGCATTTACAATGACGGAACGGGTAATTCCCACGCGGTCCGCAATCTTACTCGCCACCAGGATCCCTTCCATACCGTTTAACTCTTCAAATATGTGTACCGCCGCTTCCATCTCTGAATATGACAGTGTATTAATTGCTGATTTGATAACGGCAAGCTTACGACTCTCTTCCGCATTCTCTTCATTCACCGCCCGGAGCATCTCAAGCCCAACTACCGTTGTTCCGTATTCACAAAGAATAATGTCGTCAATGTCATATTGCTGCGCACATTTGTAGATGAAGAGAGTTCCAAGCCTCTCACCTGCAATCTCAATAGGGGTAATGATTGCCTGAAACCTTCTGACATCGCCTTCTTCAAACCCCAGTGTTTCCAGATTGACATTTTCCTTGGTAGAAAGAATAGACAAAAGCCTTTCATTCAACATCGCGTCAATGAAACCACCTACCTGCTCCACAATAAGCTCTGTTATGGAATCCACTCCTTGAGCATCTCCCACACCAAGCACCTTGCCCTTCCTGCTGATTACCAACACATTGGACGACAATATATCGCACAAAACCCGACAGATGTCATTGAAGACCACCTTACTGGAATTATTATTATGAAGAAGTTTCCCAATCTTTCTGGTTTTATCTAATAATTGTACGCTGCTCATGCCATACCTCCCGCCTGATGCCAATGCACTTTATGAACTTCTTTTGCCAAACATAGATGTGATTCAAAGCGTCTCGAAATTATTGTATCACAGCCTCGAAACAATTTCAACAATCACTCAAAAAAACAAAAAAAAACACAGAAAACAGAACAAATCATCTGGTTTACTTTTCATTTTGTGGATTTTTTTCTACATATCCACAAGTTTCATCCATACAGACTAATTTTCCGCCCTTAATCAAAAGCATAGAATCACACCTTGGACATTTTTTTCCTGACGGCTTCTGCCAGACCATAAAATCGCATTCCGGATTATCAATACATCCATAATATTTTCTTCCCTTCTTGGTCTTCTTAAGAACAATATCCTTGCCACACTTCGGACAGGCAACTCCTATCTTTTCAAAATATGGCTTGGTGTTGCGGCACTCCGGAAACCCCGGACAAGCAAGAAATCTACCGTGAGGTCCATATTTGATCACCATCTGCCTTCCACATAAATCACAAACCTCATCGGATACCTCATCCGCAATGTCCACTTCCTTCAATTCTTTTTCTGCTGTCTGCACAGCTTCATCTAAATCGGGATAGAAATTGGCTACCACCGTTTTCCAATTTACCGTGCCTTCTTCTATGCCGTCTAACAGGGTTTCCATATTAGCTGTAAAATGAACATCCACGATACTAGCGAAAGCGTCTTTCATCATATTGTTGACCACTTCTCCTAGTTCTGTCACATAGAGATTCTTATTTTCTTTTACCACGTACCTTCTTGCGAGAATCGTGGTAATGGTGGGCGCATACGTACTAGGGCGCCCTATGCCAAGCTCCTCAAGTTCTCTGACTAGAGAAGCCTCTGTATAGTGGGGCGCTGGCTGCGTGAAATGCTGTTTTTCCTCAAAGCCGATAAGCGTCAATGGCGTGGATGGTTCCACCCCTTTCACAAGCATATTTGACTCTTCTTTGTCTTCCTCCTGCGTATATACACTCATAAAACCATCAAACAAGACCTTGGATGCTGCCACTGTAAAGCGGTGTTCCCCTGCGTCGATTTTGACGGAAGTAGTTTCATATCTTGCCGGCTGCATCCTGCTTGCCGTAAAACGCTTCCATATAAGCTGATAAAGCCGGAACTGGTCCCTGCTCAAGGAATCTTTCATTTCTGCCGGCGTCCTGCCTATATCTGTAGGGCGGATTGCTTCGTGGGCATCCTGAATCTTTTTATCATTCTTAGATTCAACGCCTCCCGCCAGCGCATATTCCTTCCCATAGTTTTTTACAATGTACTCCTCTGCCAAAGTTTCAGCTTCTTTGGAAACTCTGGTGGAGTCCGTACGCAGATAGGTGATGATACCCACAGTACCATTTCCCTTTATTTCAATTCCTTCATAAAGCTGCTGCGCCAGACGCATTGTCTTTTGAGTGGAGAAATTTAGAACCTTGCTCGCCTCCTGCTGCAAAGTTGAAGTGGTAAACGGAAGCGGGCTCTTTTTGCTCCGCTCTCCCTTTTTCACTTCACCCACCTTAAAATCTGCTTCTCCCACTTCTCTTAAAATCTGATCCAACTCTTCCCTTGATGTGATTGTAACTCTGCCGCTTTTTTTTCCATAATATTTTGCCATAAGGGGTTTCTTTTCCCCTGGAAGGGAAAAAGCAGCATCCAGCGTCCAGTATTCTTCCGGTATAAAGTTATTGATTTCCTCTTCTCTGTCACAAATAATACGCAGTGCAACAGACTGCACGCGTCCTGCACTCAATCCTCGTTTAACCTTTGCCCAGAGAAGCGGCGAAATACGATATCCCACCATACGGTCAAGAACACGCCTTGCCTGCTGGGCATTTACCAGATTCATGTCAATCTCCCGGGCTTTTTTAAGGGAATCCTTTACCGCATTTTTTGTAATTTCATTAAATGCAATACGGTAAACCTTTTTACCCTCAAGCTTTAGCGCTTTCAAAAGGTGCCATGAAATAGCCTCCCCTTCACGGTCAGGGTCGGTAGCCAAATAAATTTTTTCTGCCTTTTTCACTTCTTTTCTTAAATTTGCTAAGATATCGCCTTTGCCTCTAATCGTAATATACTTAGGCTCATATTCATGTTCAACATCGATTCCCAGCTGACTCTTCGGCAAATCTCGGACGTGTCCGTTGCTGGCAGCCACTTCGTAATTGGAACCTAAAAATTTCTTAATCGTCTTCACTTTTGCCGGTGATTCCACGATTACCAGATATTTCGCCATAATGTATCCCCTTATCTTTTCACTCATAACGTGCACAACTATACACCACTTTCTGCGCGGTTGCAAGTAAAAGTTTTATTAATTTTATCATAATATGGTGGCGGATTTCTTCTTATTATATGCATCCGCTTATCACAGATTACCCAAAATTTAAAAGATACCAGTCCAAAATTCTATCTCCGTACAACATCGCCGTAAAGATTCCCAAAGCCAGGTAGGGACCAAATGCCAGCACACGCTTCTTCCCACCAAACCTCATAAGCATCAAATGAATTACCGTTCCTGCCGCTGCTCCGACTAATAAAGCCAGCACAATCTTCTTCCATCCCAGCAAAAGACCGGAAACAGCCATCAGCTTAATGTCCCCGCCTCCCATTCCTTTTCCCCTTGAAATCAGATGCAGCAACCAAAGAAGACTGCTGGCAGCAAATGTACCAATCAAATATGTCTGCCAATACTCCAGATCTAAAAAAAGATGCATAATCCCAAGCCCTCCAATCAGCAGATTAAGCGGCGCCGGGATTTCAAAGGTCCGATAGTCGATGATTCCCACAACCAAAAGAATAGAAGCACAGACACAAAACATCCCTGCTAATGCTATATTTTTCTCGGATAAGAACACCAACACATAGAGCAGCCCGTTTCCTGATTCCAGCCATCGGCTGCCTTTACTCATCTGTATATGAAAAAAACGGCAAATACAATATTTTAAAAATCTGCCAGTCAAAAGACCGACTACAAAAACAAGAAAAGTCACTATTGCATCTGCCATATTCCTTCCTTACTCCTTTATAATCTCATACTGCATCCACTCATATTTCAGCCTCGTCCCCTCCGCCGTTTCAGGTGGCAGAAGCGCCCTCGCTACAAGCTTTAGGTCATCGCTCTCAATATCTGTCCTCTTCAAATTTGCATAATCGCCATCCAGGCTGACCACTTCATAAAAAAATACATTCATTCTCACTTTACCTCCACATAAAAGTTTTATGACATTGTACCATATCCCGTGCTTTCCGTCATCTTTCATGCACCTTCACAAAATGACTGCCTGCCACCTGTTTCGCCTCTCCTTCCACACACAATCCAATCAACTCTGCAAGCAGCTCAGGCAATTCAACGACTATGCCTGCCTTAGTCATTTCTTTTAGAAGCTTTTCTGCCGATTTCGGATAAAAATCCAGAAACCTTGCAGCGCCAACGCTGCCTTTCGATTCTTTCCTGCTTTTTATCCCTTCCCGGTTCGTAAGAACGGCGAGCTCCGCCAGAATATCCTCCGGCGCAAGTGCAATCCCTGCCCCCTGTCTGATTAAAAGATTACAGCCATCGCTGAGCCTGTCTGTCAACCTCCCAGGCACCGCATAGATGTTTTTTCCCTGTTCAAGCGCCATATCCACGGTGATCCATGTGCCGCTTTTCGCCCTTGCCTCCACCACCAGGATTAAATCTGACAGTCCCGCCACGATGCGGTTTCTTTCCGGAAACTGAATCTTATTGGGCGGCGTTCCCGGAGGAAAAGGCGACAAAATTCCTCCGTCCGTATCCTGGATATCCTGATACAGCCTTTGATTTGAAGCAGGATAGCATATATCCACTCCGCTGCCCAGCACGGCATAGGTTCTGCCCTTTTTCTCCACCGCCGCACGCTGACTGATTCCATCAATGCCACGCGCCATCCCACTAATGACCGATACGCCTGCCTCCGCGATCTTTCCCGCAAATGCCCGCGCCATATATTTCCCATATTCAGAGCACTCCCTTGCCCCGATGATCGCTATAGAGTGGCATTCCTCCTTTGGCATATGCCCCATACAGTACAGGGCGTACGGAGGATGGATCAATTTCCTAAGCCTCGCCGGATAGCCTTCCTCCTCCAGCGTGCAAAACGAAATTCCCCTTTGCAAAAGGTTTTCGTATTCCCGCTCCACCTCCCACGTTTTGGAAAACGTTTTTATTCCTTCTAACCCATTCTTCTTAAACATCGTCGACGGCAAATAATTCATTGCCCGATAAACCTGCTCCGCACTGCCAAATTCCTTCAGCAGTTTTTCTATGGTTCTGTCGCCTACTCCTGGCAGGCTGTGCAGCCAATACCGATATGCCTTATCCATTTCCATCCCACTGCCTCCCCAGATTATCTCCTGTCCGAAAACATACTGCCTCCATAAGATGCTTTTTCATGATGCACTCACTCGCCTCCAGATCGGCTATGGTCCTTGCCACCTTCAAAAGCTTATGATAAGCCCTTGCACTCAGTGCAAGTGTTCCGAACATCTTTTCCAGCATCTCCATCTCTTCCCTTTCCAGATGACAGTACCTGTCCAAATCCCCTGCTGCAAGCTCTGAATTAAACCGATAGCCGGTACCCTGATAGCGTATTTTTTGCTGTTTTCTTGCCTTCATCACCTTCTGCCGCATATCCTTACTGCTCTCCCCCTTTTTCTTCGATTGCAGCTGACGGATCTCGATTCGGGAGGCATTGGCGCAAAGATCGATTCTGTCAAGAATCGGTCCCGATATACGGCTTAAATAATGGTGTATTTCAGCGGGTGTGCATCTGCATTTGTTTCTGTCGGGATAGTAGCCGCAGGGGCAGGGATTCATAGCGCCTACCAGCATCACATCTGCCGGATAAGTAAAAGAGCCTCCCGTGCGGGCAATCTGAATCTTCCTCTCTTCTAAAGGCTGACGAAGCAGGTCTAACGTCTGCCGCTTAAATTCAGGCAATTCATCTAAGAAAAGAATCCCACGATGCGCCAAGCTGATCACGCCGGGTCTTGGAATCCTCCCTCCACCGGAAAGCGCCTGCGGTGAGACAGTATGGTGAGGACTCAAAAAGGGCCTTTCGGCAAGCAGACTGCTTCCTGCAGGTAAATTCCCTGATATACTGTAAATAGACGTGATTTCCAGACTTTCCTCCAAGGAAAGCGGCGGCAGGATAGAGGGCATGCATTTGGCAATCATGGTCTTGCCTGCTCCCGGCGGACCTGTAATCAACATGTGGTGAAAACCGGCTGCCGCTATCAGGGCTGCACGCTTTACACTTTCCTGCCCCACAATCTCCGAAAATTCTCCCTTTCCTGTCTTTTTCTTTTTATCTGCTTCATTGTATAGTAGTTTCTTTTGATCAATCTCTTCCGGCGGCAGCATAACATCCCTGCCTTTAGGCGGACATCTCAAATAATCCATCACCTGTCCAAGACATGAGATTCCCACTGCTTTCATCCCCTCAGCAGCCGCTGCCTCCCTTACGTTTTCCTTTGGAACAAGACATCTTCCCACGCCCTGCCTCGCAGCACATATTGCCGTCGGAAGAACCCCTTTTACAGGCTTTATTTCCCCGTTAAGCCCCAGTTCTCCCAAAATCAACAACCCGTCCGCACAGTGGCAGGGAAGCCGCTCCATTGCAATAAGAACTCCAACTGCAATGGCAAGGTCAAATCCTGTCCCCTCTTTTCTTAAGTCTGCCGGAGAAAGATTCACGGAAATATGCATAGGGGGAATGGAGATACCTGTGTTTTTAAGGGCAATACGCACCCGCTCCCCAGATTCCTTCACCTCCCCGCCAAGTCTGCCCACCATAACGAAACAGGGCAGCCCTGATGAAAGATCCACTTCCACATGAACCAAATAACTTTTAATTCCATAAACCGTCCCCGATAAAATGGTACTGAACAAAAAATACCTCCTTCCTGCCATGCCTGAACCTTTCTTCAAATCAGGACGCTGTGTATAAAATCTCCCATGGAAAATTTAAGAATAAAAATGAAAAAATAGAAAAAGTAGATGTATCTTAAAAGATATATCTACTTTACAGGAATTTCCAACTAAAATCAATTAAATTTTCATAAAATATAGTTTGTCTAAAGTAATTTATTTTTGATTCCATCTGAATCCTGGGCGAACTGAATTGCCATTTCCTTACTGATCTTCCCATCCATATAAAGCTGTGCAATGGTCTCATCCATTGTAATCATCCCCAACTTACGGTTCGTCTGCATCACTGTCTTTAACTGGTGAGACTTGCCCTCTCTGATCAGATTACGCACTGCCTGATTGGCATGGAGCACCTCAAAGGCTGCAATCCGCCCTTCTTCATCTTTTCTGGGAATCAGCTGCTGGGAGACCACTGCCTCAAGCACATTTGCAAACTGCACCCGGATCTGCTGCTGCTGATGCGCCGGAAAAACATCAATGACACGGTCCACCGTACTTGCCGCCCCCATAGTATGCAGAGAGGACAACACTAAATGCCCTGTCTCTGCCGCTGTAATTGCCACGCTGATGGTATCAAAGTCACGCATCTCGCCCACCAGGATCACATCTGGATCCTCACGCAGCGCTGCCCTCAGCGCATTGGAATAGGTCTGTGTGTCCAAACCGATTTCCCTTTGGTTCACGATAGAAAGTTTATGCTGGTGCAGGTACTCGATAGGATCTTCCAGTGTAATCACATGGCACTCTCTGTTATTATTTATCTTATCTATGATTGCCGCAAGGGTGGTAGATTTTCCACTTCCGGTAGGTCCCGTCACCAACACCAAGCCTCTTTTTTTCTTATACAAATCAATTACAGAATCGGGAACGCCCAGTTCTTCCGGTGAAGGCACATGAGTGCCTACGAGTCTTAGGGCAATTGCCACCGATCCCCTTTGCCTATAGGCATTGACACGGTATCTTCCCATATTGGGTATGGAAAAGGACATATCATACTCGCCCCGCTCCTCAAAACGTCTCTTCTGCTCCTCATTCATGATCTCTGAAAGCATCTGCTGGGTATCGCCTGGCAGGAAACGATTAAACTCCATCGTGATCAGCTTGCCATTCACACGCATTTTAGGCGGTATCCCCACGGTTACATGTACATCCGAAGCTCCCGCCGCCTTGGCAATTCTCAGCATTTCTTCTATTGTAGGCATGATCTAAAACCTCGACTTTCTTCCTTGGCATATTGCATGTGATACCTGTCGCACATGATCCGCCAAAAGCATATTCAAGAGCATTCCTCTATTTGCTACGCGGTAAAGCCTTCCCGCAGCTTTAAAAGCGCTCTTTTTTCTATCCGTGATACATAGCTCCTTGATATATGCAGAAGCTCTCCGATTTCCCGCTGGGTTACCTCTTTTCCCGTCAAAAGTCCGTACCGCAGATAGATAATCTCCCGTTCCCTGTCGCTTAGCACTTCATCCAACAGTTTTACCAGTTTTTTCGTATTTTCATACAGCTCCATCTGCTCCGTGATATCTTCCTGCTCATGCTCTATGATATCAAGCAGGTTAATCTCATTTCCTTCCTTATCCGTACCGATGGGTTCAAATAAAGACACCTCTCCTCTGCTCTTTTTCTTTGATCTTAAAAGCATCAGCAGTTCATTATCAATGCATCTGGAAGCGTATGTGCTTAGTTTCCCTTTTCCGGCATCAAAGGAAGAAATTGCCTTGATAAGACCAATGGTTCCTATGGAAATCAAGTCCTCCATGTCTTCATCGGCATTTTGATATTTCTTGGCAATGTGGGCTACCAGACGAAGATTCCGTTCAATCAGGATTTCTCTGGCTGCAGCAGCTTCATCGCTGTTTCCCTTCTGTAGCGCCTGTATGTAATGGGCTTCCTCCGCTGCGGTTAAAGGTTTCTGAAAGGTTTTCAAAGGGCGCCCCCAAAGTCATTTTTATTATTCTATGACCACGAAAGCGCTGTAGTGCCTTTCCAACAAACATATTATACAAATTTGCATATCAAAAAGCAATCCCGTATATTTCATGTGAATAGGAACTGTGCCATGACCACGTTGCTCACATCGATTCCCCGCCGGGTAAGTTTGATCCTTTCCTCCCCTGTTTCCGGCTCTATTCGTCTCTCCAACAGCCCCTTTTTACAAAAATCATCAACGATTCCCGGGTACATATGATCAATGGAGACACCAAACATACGGAAAAACGCCTGGCAGCTTACCCCATGTATCATGCGCAGCCCCAAAAACATAAATTCTTCCATCTGCTCCTGCACAGACAATTTCTGTTCTGCCTCCTTAATGCCGGCAAAAGCAATGCTTTCCACAGGTGCACTCTCTGCCTGGCTGCTCCTCTGCTCCTGCAGATAATAATTGCAATAACAGTCGATATTCTTTGTGTTGCTAAATCTGACATTGTCTATCAAAGAGGCAGCGCCTATGCCAAACCCAGCATAATCCTCCCGCATCCAATAGCGTTCATTATGACGGCATTGATAGCCCGGAAGGGCATAATTAGAAATTTCATACTGCTGATAGCCGCAGCTTAATAAAAAATCACCTGTATTTTTATACATTTCCCGCTCGCAGTCCTCGTCCGGAAGCTCAGGCACATTCTCATAAAAGGGCGTGCCTTCCTCAATGATAAGACTGTAGGAAGAAATATGGGCAGGCGGCGGCTGAAGGCTCGTCACTAACTTTAAACTGTCCGCACAGCTCTCCAGTGTCTGCCCCGGAATCGCAGACATTAAGTCTATATTTATATTGTTAAATCCTGATTTAACAGCAAGTTCATAAGTGTCAATAAAATCCTGCCTGGTGTGAATCCGCCCCAGTGCCTTCAGTTCGCTGTCAACTGACGACTGGAGACCGATACTGAGTCTGTTCCCGCCGCCTTTTTGGAAAGCAATGAGCCTTTCTAATGTGGCAGTTCCCGGATTGACTTCCATGGAAATCTCGCATGCTTCCTCCATATGAAAGCAGGCATGTACCCTATCTAATATTCTGGTAATACTTTCCGCCGGAAGCAGGGAGGGCGTCCCTCCTCCCAGAAAGACCGACACCACCATTCGGTCCTTATAATTTGCGCTTTCTTCTTCGATTTCTCTTACAAGCGCAGCTATATAGCGCTCCATTTCCCCTTCCCCTGCCGGCGCTGACAGGAAATCACAGTACAGACATTTCCTCACACAAAAGGGAATATGGATGTAAATGCCCAACGTCTTTGGTTTTGGTTCTTCTATCATGGCGTCATCCTATTTGTCGTCCAGTTTCAACACGCTCATGAATGCTTTCTGGGGGATTTCTACGCTGCCGATCTGGCGCATACGCTTCTTTCCCTCCTTCTGCTTCTCAAGCAGCTTCTTCTTACGGGTGATATCGCCGCCATAACATTTTGCAAGCACATCTTTGCGCATGGCTTTTACAGTTTCCCTTGCAATGACCTTGCCTCCGATTGCCGCCTGTATAGGAATCTCAAAAAGATGCCTGGGAATTTCGTCCTTTAACTTTTCGCACATCTTCCTTCCTCTCTCATAGGCGCTGTCTTTATGAACAATGAAAGAAAGTGCATCCACCTCTTCTTTATTGATCAGGATATCCAGCTTGACAAGTTCTGACTGCTCATATCCTTTTAACTCATAATCAAAAGATGCATATCCTCTGGAACGAGATTTCAGTGCATCAAAAAAGTCATATATGATCTCATTCAGCGGGAGCTCATATTTAAGAAGCGCCCTCGTCTCTTCCATATACTCCATACCAAGATATCTTCCCCTGCGCTCCTGACATAATTCCATGATGGAACCGATGAACTCTGTGGTGACCATGATTTCCGCTGACACCACCGGTTCTTCCATATATTCTATTTCCGAAGGGTCAGGCAGATTCGTCGGATTTGTCAGTTCGATCACCTCGCCTCCCGTCTTATGCACTTTATAAATAACACCTGGTGCGGTTGTCACCAGATCCAGATTGTATTCCCTCTCCAGCCGTTCCTGAATGATCTCCAAATGGAGTAATCCCAAAAATCCGCAGCGAAATCCAAATCCAAGGGCGATGGAAGTCTCCGGCTCGTAGCGAAGAGAGGCATCGTTTAACTGCAGCTTTTCCAACGCATCCCTTAAATCGGGATACTTTGCACCGTCTGCCGGATATACGCCGCAGTATACCATGGAATTTACCTTTTTATATCCCGGAAGCGGCTCCGCGCAGGGGTTCTTGGCATCTGTTATGGTATCCCCCACGGCAGTATCCTTAACATTTTTGATGGATGCTGTAATATAGCCTACCATACCTGCCAAAAGTTCCTCACAGGGGATGAACTGCCCTGCCCCAAAATAGCCCACTTCCACTACGTCCGCCGTAGCGCCCGTAGCCATCATCTGGATACTTGTCCCCTTTGCCACTCTTCCTTCCATCACCCGGCAAAAAACAATGACGCCCTTGTAGGAATCATAGAGGGAATCAAAAATGAGCGCCTTTAAGGGATTGTCCGGACTGCCGCCGGGTGCCGGAATCTTCTGCACCACTGCCTCTAAAACCTCATCGATTCCAATACCGTTTTTGGCGGAAATAAGAGGTGCATCCTGTGCTTCAATGCCGATCACATCCTCTATCTCATTCTTGACCCTCTCCGGCTCCGCGCTTGGCAGGTCAATCTTATTGATGACAGGAAACACTTCCAGATTATGATCCAGGGCAAGATACACATTGGCAAGGGTCTGCGCCTCTATCCCTTGTGCGGCATCCACCACCAGGATTGCGCCGTCGCAGGCTGCCAGACTTCTGCTGACCTCATAGTTAAAATCCACATGCCCCGGCGTGTCAATCAGATTCAGGATGTATTCTTCCCCATCCTTTGCCTTATAAACGGTGCGGACGGTCTGCGCTTTGATGGTGATTCCCCGCTCCCTTTCCAACTCCATGTTGTCAAGGACCTGAGCCTGCATCTCTCTGCTGGTCAAAAGTCCTGTTTTTTCTATAATTCGATCTGCCAGTGTGGACTTACCGTGATCAATGTGTGCCACAATGCAGAAATTTCTGATTTTGCTCTGATCCATGTTTGCCATTTGTACCTCCTGCGTATCTTCATTGTTTCATGCGCTTTTCCATAACATCATATCATATCCCATCGCCTAAGACAATGGCAAGGATATGCGCCAGCGGATCGCAGGCATTCATAATTTCCTCCACCGTGTTATTCTGTGCGCCCAGCTCAATCAACATACTTTTGGGTTTTAAGTGCATGTTGAATCGATATGCCTTCAAGTATACCTTTCTTGCAATTCCCGGATAATATTCATTGGCTGCCACCTGCGCCTGAAAAGAAAAAGCAAGGTTTTCCTGTATGTAGGGATTCTCAAGATAGGTAATATCACCGCTCTTACGGCTGTAGCTTAACCCGTTAAAAAACATGAACCTTGCGGTAGGACGCCCCTGAAGATCCATGACCAGCTTCCGGTCCCCCGATACTGCATCCCGATGAAGATCGATTACCACCTCAATCGTAGGGTTTTCCTCCAAAATCTGTGTAATTGCAGGAAGCGATTCGTTGTACGCATCATCTCTGACTGTATCATATTCTCCCGTATGATGAAGCACCTTAAACCCGTATTTGTCCTCAAGAAGCCCTGCCAGTTTATCCCCAGCCCCTACAATTGTAGTGGATGCGTCCCCAGGAACCGAATCTGCAAAACTTTCCCTTGAATGTGTATGATAAATCAAAATTTGTGGTCCCTCCGATGCTCTATCTACAGCTAAATCCTGATATAGAAGTGCATCCAAATTTGCATAGTCTTCTTTTAAAGATGTGGAATTATCCACGGCATAGAAATTAGACACCAGCGCTTCATAATCCCATTTTTCCGACCAATCATATGTATAAGCCGGATAAGCAGGCGCCTCAAATTCTTTCTGTATAACTGCTTCTTCCGCCACCTCCATGTTTTCCTCGTTCTGCGTCGGCTTTTCCTCTTCCATTTCATTATTCAGACTGTTTTCGCGCTCCATTTCCTCCAGCATGCTTTTTTCAATGTGAAGTGCATCCTCTCCGTAATCTAAGTGCTCCTCATCAATGTTTTTATAATCTTCATCCGTTCCTTCTTGTTGTCCAATCAATTCAGCCATCAGTGTATCTTCCAATTCTACTTCCGGCTCTTTCACAAAAACTGCGTAATCATAAAAAAGAAATTGCCGCGCCATAAGTTGTTCCACTGGCGGAAAGAGATTCTCCTCCTTCCCAGCTTCCAGGTATCTAGGAATTTGAAAATAATTCCTCTCCATCTGACGATTCAAAAAAGCAACAATATACTTCTGCCATCCAGGGGCGGTATCCTCCGCCCCTGCATTCTTCAGGAAACTGACTCCGCCGCATATGACACATAAAAGCAACATCCCCAATATCCCCCACTTTTTTATCACCAATTTCCACTTTTTCATCGCCACGACAAGCACCCCACTACCGAAGTATATGCTTATCCATGTTTATTCATTCCACCACCAAAATCCGCCTTAAACACTGGCTTAAATTTCAAGCGCACTGTTTAAGGCATTGCAGATAATATGACTAATCTGTTTGATTTCGTAATCCACATCTTTTCCTGTCACATACATATTATATAATTCACCCAGACCTGCAAGCAGTTCATCTTGTATCTCAAGTGGCTCTTCTCCGCTCTGACGCATCATCTTTTCAAATGCATCACTTACAATCGTCGCCGCATCCACCACCGTGGGCACGCCGATGGCAATGACCGGAACCCCCAACGCTTCCTCCGTTATGGCATTCCTGTGATTGCCCACCCCGGAGCCCGGATGAATCCCCGTATTGGTAATCTGAATGGTTCTGTTAAGCCGTTTCGTGGAACGCGCGGCAAGCGCATCGATTACCACCACCACATCAGGTTTTGTCTTTTCAACCACCCCTTTGATGATTTCCTGAGATTCCATCCCTGTCTTCGCCATGACCCCTGGCACAAGACCACTGATCATATGCACACGCTTCTTATTAAATGCTGCCTTTCCAAATTCCTTCACCATATGTCTGGTAATCGTAAGATTATCCACCACATTAGGACCTAGGGCATCCGCCGTCACATCCCGGTTTCCAAGCCCCACCACCATGACCGACAATTCCTTATTCATATCAGGAATAATGTCTTTGAGCTGCCTTGCCAGTTCTGTGGATATTTCCTCATGATAATCTTCATCCGGTTGTGCCATTGCCGGCGCTTCCAATGTGATGTACGTACCGATTGGTTTTCCCATCGCCTTGGCGCCATTCATCGTCTCAATCACTACCTTGGTGATCCGAAGTTCGCTTTCTTCCCGGTACTCTTCCTCCACCGTAACGCCACGGCACTCCCTTGCATTTTCTTCCATGCTCTCCCGTGCTTCAAGCGCTAAGTCTGTCCTCACTTTTAAACTGCTCATTTTTCCTCCATTCCGTCGCTTTTTTATCTTTTTAAAATGGTAACCTTGAAAGTTATTTTTCACACCCACGCCAATCACTCCGCT